>JANPNY010000076.1:0-4163 GCA_031427745.1 Chitinophagaceae bacterium
TGGTTATTTCTGTAAAAAAGAACCTGGTTGGAAGGGTTGGCTGCTGCTGGTTTTATCCATGCCTCAATGGTAAAAGCAGAGTCGGAAAAAGGTGTGTTAGTGCTATCGAGTTGCAGGTAGCTATCAGGGGTACCATTAAGGTAAATGCTTTTACCTAATTGGGCCTGATCGTTACTCTGTAAACGAACAGCCACGTCTTCTACTGCCTGCCCGTTTTCGTATGTAATGCGACCGTAAATGTTTCCTGTGGGGCTTCTAAAACCAATACCTGCCAATGTTTCGTTTGAAAACACGTTGGTGTTATTACATTTTACCACACCCACTACCTGGTAACTGTAATACACGCCCGGTGTTCCTTTTGTATCATCTGTTTGGTACTCTGTGTTGGTGGAGCCGGGCACAGATGCCATTTGTACAAAGTTGGTGGTACCATAAACTGCCCGCTTTATAATAAAGTTATCAAAACCACCAACCGAGGACCATCTAAGCTCGGTTCTGTCGGGGAAATATCCTTTTGAAACTTCCAGGCTAATTAATGAACCTATTTGGGTAGGCAAAATTTCATTGGGAATTTGAACCGGTGCAAAGGCCGTAAATGTAGAACCAATCTGCGGTACTATCTGCAACGTATAGCTGTAACTGTTACAGGTGGCAATTTGCAAATCGGTATAAGTACCCTTATCAAAATCTGTTTTGTTTAATCTAATCTCACTTTGTGTTTTAGATGAGTTGTTTATTCGGGTAATAATAAATGTTGCACCCGGTAGCCAGGCTGTGGCCAAAGGTGTCCAGGTAAGTAAGGCTGTTTTATTGTTTACCAATACAGCCGTTGCATTAGCAGGAATAGAACTGAACGGAATAGTTATAGTAGCTGATTTTGCCAGTTCCCAATTAAAACCGCTGTATGCCCTTGCCACCCTAAAATACATTTGTGGAGAAAGGTTTCTATCAACTACATAATTAAAACTTGATTGGGTTGCATCATAATCCATACTAATTTCCTGTGCATTTGTAAAAGCTGCATTATCTGCCACCTGAATTTTAAAACGGTCATTAATAAAATTGTTGCCGGTAACAGGGTCCATCGTCCAGGAAAAATCTACAGTTTGATTAACTGAATTGTAAACTGCGCTTGCTGTTTTAGGGAAGGTAAAAGCCTTCACTGTAACCGACGCCGAATTATTACTTATTCTTTCGCCATAGGCAAATTGCTGAAAAAGATAATTTTTAGCGGTGCTGGCAGTTGCCACATCGTAAGAACCACTGGTAGCCAAAGGAAGATAATCTGAACGGGTAGCAGGCACTTCGCTAATACCCCAAAAAATCATATTGCTAACCTGGTCAATGGCATTTAAACTTGTTTTTGTATAGCTTACCCTTGCTTTAGGTTCAAAAACGCCTCCATTTTGAACAGTGATAAAATTGTAGGTCGGTTGATTAACAGGGCTCATTTGAGGGATTGTCACATTGGTAACATCTGTCATATTCTGATCATTCACCTGGCAGCAAAGAAAACGCTCCGTGGTAATGGCTGTTATCTTGATTTTCGTAATATTTTTAGTAAGGTTATTTATCTGGAGGTCAAAAGTTCTTACCTCGGTACTTTTAGGGGTAGTATAACCACCAACATTAACCTGATATCCATTTAAACTCTCACCTATAATCCACGTGCCTGCCTCGTTCACTCCCCACCTGTAAAACTCAGTATAGCTGGCACCATCATCGGTGCTAAATGAAAGTGTAGCATCCCTCACCCAGAAACCGTACGTGGTTAGTCCATATAAGTGGTAGTTGGGGTTGCGGGCAAAACTTTCTATGCGTAAATAGCCGGTTGAAACGTTGAAGCTGGTTTTAAAGTTATCAGATGCCGGGCCAACATTTCCATTTCTCGTTTCAAACCACCACTGGGCTTGCGATTTTAACGATGTACAACAAAGAATGCCTAGCAATAGCGTAACCAATGCAAGTTGTTTTTTTACTTTGTTTTTAAGAGTTGAAATGTCATTTCCAGAAAGCTGTTGATTGTTGGTAGAAGTAGGTAGCATGGCTTTTTTTTTAAATTGACTCAAAATCCGTTTTTGTAAATAGTAAATACTAGGGAGGAAGTAAACAAATGCGTTCAAATAATAATTTGCTGATAAACGTACTCCTAATATTCTGTGCATTTGATAATAGGAGGACGAACAAGGTCTAAAACTGTCCGAACAAGGCTTTTTATTTATTGAGGAGATTTTTTTGAAAAAGGAAAGGATGACACTTTTTTCGTCGCCCATTTTTAAAAAGAATTTTTAAGCAGGTTGGATGATCTGTATCTTTTCAAGTACGCCGTATCGTCACCTTACTTACATACCCCTTATTAAACCAAATCTTTGTAGAGATTGTAACGAAGGCTATTTGAAACAGGCAGTATAAGATCTAGCATTCATGGAGGTATCCACCAAATAACACCGCCTTTATGGGAGCAATGCTATTTCCAGGCTTGAAACAGAGGAGGGCTTAGCACTGCAGCAAGTGTTACTTCCCGGCATTGAAGTTAATACGGTAGTACTAACCAGCAGTAATCATTTCAAGCAAATGATCCATCAGCAACTGCAAGTCGTTCATCATTTCATCATCGATACATTCACCTGCTGCATTCATTTTATTTTTAATATTCGCAATGCTTAAAGATGAAGCAGTATCCATTTTGGTACCAAGGGCAGTAAGCTTGAGCAACAACGAGGCCAGTGCCTTATCGCCGCCGGAATACATAGGCGAGGCGCTGATGGCAACAACGGGTTTTTCATTCAACTCACCGGAGGAAACTACCCAATCCAATGCGTTTTTTAATACACCTGGTACACCAAAAGCGTATTCAGGTGTTGAGAATATTACTGCATCAGCGTGCTTAATTTTGCTACTCGATGAAGAGTACGAATTTTAATTATTATGCTCCCAAACCCAGTGATTGCCATGCTTAGCGAAAACTATCTATCAATTAAACGCACACAAAATAAACTATCAATATACAAGCATTGCTTTAATAATTAATTAGGATGCAATATCTTTAGCTAGGTACAATTGAAAGCTGTATGAAGATAAAAGATTTTAAGTACAAAGGACACCGCAATTCTTATTTCCGCTCGGAGTCGCCCACCCACCTACTATCACTCTATAAATATAAGAATTCTAAGGTGGGTTTGCCCTTAGGCGACCCGCCGTACTATAGAAAGAAAATGCTGTAAAGTAAATTATTTCTGCTCGGAGTCTTCCAATAATTCCGCTAGAGTCTCCCATTAAAGACATCCCACAAGAAGGTTCCCGTACTGTGGGCACTGTGTTTGTATTACGCTCCGAATCTCGCCTAAATCTACCCGAATCGAATATAGCGTCACGCTATGAGCGTGCCCATCCTACTCAAAAACCCCTTCGTTTTGTTACGAAGTTTTTTTATGCTGCGTTGCTATTAAAAAAAAATTTTAATCCACCAACTGATTCCTTAACAAATCTTCAAACACATCCCGCTTGCGGATGAGTTTTGCTTTACCGTTTATCAGCAATACTTCTGCAGGTTTTAAACGGGAGTTAAAATTGCTGGACATCTCGAAACCATACGCACCGGCATTGTAGAAAACCAGTAAATCGCCTTCTCGTACTTCATGTAGTTTTCTGTCCCATGCAAAAGTATCTGTCTCGCAAATATTGCCAACAACATTGTAAATTCTTTCGGCACCAGTTGGGTTGCTGATGTTTTCAATGTGATGATAAGAGTCGTACATCATCGGGCGTATGAGGTGATTGAAGCCGCTGTTTACGCCTATAAAAACCGCTGCAGGTGTTTGCTTGATAACATTTGCTTTTACAATAAAGTAACCAGCCTGGCTTACTAAATATTTGCCCGGTTCAAACCATACCTGCAATTTTTTGCCGGTTTCTTTTTCGAAATCTGCAAAAGCCAGTGCTACTTTTTCACCTAGGGTGGTAATGTCTGTTTCGGCATCGCCTGCCTGGTAGGGCACTTTAAAGCCGCTACCTAAATCAATAAATTCGAGGTTGGGGAAATGGCTTGCTGTATTGAACATAACTTCCAGTCCTTCCAAAAATACCCGGATATCTTTTATCTCACTACCCGTGTGCATGTGTATGCCAGTAACGTTGAGGTTAGTGGTTTTTACAATGCGTTC
>JANPNY010000077.1:0-9558 GCA_031427745.1 Chitinophagaceae bacterium
CATCCACAAAGCGCCCGTTATGGAGTTTGCCAACAGCAGTTATGCAGCGCAATGTTACCGGGATTTATGGACAGAAATTAAGGAAGGGCTTTTGTAAATATTATTTCTTTTTTACTTGTCATATAAAAAAAGTCATTTCGCTGAGCATGCCGTTACTACCTTACCAGTTCTCTCACTTACAAATAGGTAACGGCAAAATAGCCCTCTGTTAGTTGAGCAATTGGAGGGCTCCCGGTTAAAGGAGATGCCGTAAAACTAAACCTACCTTTAATTCGCCTGGTTGCTGGATCATGAAACAATATTTCTAATGTTCCGGTACTCGATGCAAGGAATGTTGATGCATCGACATTATATTGTCCATAATAAAGATCTCCTAATCCACCTATTACATACACGCCGGGTGTGATATCGTTAGGGAAATAAACAGCCACTGTTTTTGTTCCTGTGGCATTGTATCCCTGCACAACAATGTTAGAAAGAAGGGCTACCCCCAGTCCGCTTACCGAAGCAGGAACAAATGCTGCACCATCAATCTTAACATTAAATGTATCGGTTGAGTTACCGGGAGGGAGCGTAGTGATATACGGGATATCTGTAAAAACCCCTTCTGTAATATCCCGGTATGTATTGTCTGTAGAGCGTTTGGCTTTAAAGCTAAAAGTACCTGACATTTTTTTATTTACTTCATCAATAGAGGTGATAATAAGTGTACCGCCGCCTTCGGTTGGCGTTAGTCCGGCATTGGATGTAAAGGCCGTAACATCGGCAAGACTACTGTCCATAAAGGCACCAGCGCCGCCAGAGGTATTATCCCAGGCAAGTGTATACTGATGAACTCCAGAATCTTTTACAGAAATAGTAAGCACTTTTCTATCCAGCCCCAGTCCGGAAATATTGATTATGTTACTAATTCTTGCACCTTGAGCAATTCTATCAGCTACCCACGGGGTGCCATCAATCTTTGCTCTAAAATTACCTGTTGCTATTGCACCCGGTAATATTGTTACAGAAAATGAACAACCATTTGCACCAAATGCATAGGCAAAAGTGCCCGCCGCCAATGCTGTTCCACTACCGGTTAAGGTAATGGTTTGTTCGCCTGTAGTAATAAAAGCACCTGCACCCGCAAAAGAAATACCGTTCAAGCTATTGGTTGAAATTGTATAGGTACCAATGGTGGTTACATTTACTGAGATCGTTATTGTATTGGAAACATCCAGCGCTGTGCCAACTTTGTAAATGCCGCTTATTAATGCAGCAGTACAGTTGCCTGGTGATCCTGCTAAAGTGAATACAGCCGTGCCTCCTATACCGCCTGTTTGTGTGCCTCCATTTTCCTCACTAAGCTCCTTTTCACATGCAGTAAACAAAAAGCCGGAAAGCAGGAAAATAAAAAAATGCTTTAACTGAGTTGACATACCGGAAGATTTAATGTAGTTTTTTAGTGTTCGTATTTGCCAAATATATAAATTTTAAAAGCTAATAATTATACGAACTTCAATCTTTTATATCATTTAACCTTTCATTTATGCACCGATCAATAACTTCCTGGTTTAGCCCATCCTTACGAAAAGATATGCCCATTGTTACCTATGGCACTTATGGTTTTTCGTTATTATTGGTACCTACAGCAGGTGCCGATTTTCTTGAGTACGAAAGATTTCAACTTATAAATGAGCTGGCTCCTTTTATTAACGGCGGCAAATGCAAGGTTTTTTCAGTGGATAGTATCAACAAAGAAAGTTGGATGAACAATGAGATGCTGGGCGAACATAAAGCCATTCGTCACAATGAGTACAATCAATACATTTATAACGAAGTAATTCCCTTTATTAAAAACAATACCTCCTGGAATACGCCTATCTATATTTGCGGCGCCTCCTTAGGTGCTTTGCACAGCATGAATTTGTTTTTAAAACGACCCGATTTATTGAATGGTGTAATAGCCATGAGTGGTGTGTATGATTTAACAGAATATACCAAAGGCTTTTTTGATGAACAGGTGTATTACAATTCGCCTATGCATTATATGCCCAATCTTACCGACCATTATATTTTGGAACAAATCCGCAGCAGCGGTCACATTCATATACTTAGTGGAGAAGGAGATTATGAGGCCCCCGAAGCTGGTAGTGCATTTGCAGGCGTATTGTACAACAAAGGCATCAATTACGAACTCAGCATCTGGGGCAACGAATGGAAACATGACTGGCCTACCTGGAGGGCAATGTTGCCACAGTGGTTGGATACACGGTTTTAGGACTTGCCTATCATAGATACTATAAATTCAAAAGTGTAGCTTAACAGCTGCACTTTTGATTTAGTTACCCCATAATGATTATTAAACTGTCTCTTTTCATAGCAATTAAAAATCATTTCAAATAACAAAATCCTGCCGGTTGTATACATCCAATAATCTACCCTCATTTTTATGGATAGAGTCTTATAAATAACCGATAACAATATTGCACTAACACTTGTTAGTTTTTCAAGTAAATTTGTCCTCAAAATATTGCAGTATGGTTATTCACGAGCTGGAAACTAATTTTCAAAATAAGATTGACGGGGAAATTAAAATTGAGCCCAAAGACTGGATGCCGGAGGCATATCGCAAAACCAATATCAGGCAAATAAGTCAGCATGCACATAGTGAAATAGTGGGTATGCTGCCGGAAGGCAACTGGATTACAAGGGCTCCTTCACTCAAACGCAAAGCCATTTTATTAGCCAAAGTACAGGATGAAGCAGGCCATGGTTTGTACCTGTATGCAGCTGCTGAAACCTTGGGAATGAGCCGGGATGAAATGATTAATGATTTGCACAGCGGTAAAGCAAAATACTCTTCCATCTTTAATTATCCTACGTTAACGTGGGCCGATATGGGCGCTATTGGCTGGCTGGTAGATGGTGCCGCCATCCTTAACCAGGTAATGCTATGCCGCACCAGCTATGGGCCTTATGCAAGAGCCAATGTAAAAATTTGTAAAGAAGAAAGTTTTCACCAGCGGCAGGGCTTTGAGAGTTTGCTGGTATTAAGCAGTGGCACCGCTGAGCAAAAAGCGATGTGCCAGGATGCCATTAACCGGTGGTGGTGGCCAAGCCTGATGATGTTTGGCCCAAGGGATAGCGAAAGCACCAACAATGATCAAAGCATGAAATGGAAAATAAAAAGAAAGACAAACGATGAACTGAGGCAACAATTTGTGGATATGATTGCAGCCCAAATAAAAGTGCTGGGTATGAAGTTGCCGGATGATAAACTACAATGGAATGACGTTAAAAACCAGTACGACTTTGGAGATATTAACTGGGACGAATTCTGGAATGTGGTAAAAGGCAATGGCCCCTGCAACAAACAGCGGTTAGATGCCCGTAAAAAAGCACATGAGGAAGGTAGATGGGTAAGAGATGCAGCAACTGCCTATGCTAATAAAAAGAAAGCACGCCAATCTTTTATGGGGGAGCTAAAGGCATCCTAAAATATTTAAAACCCACTTTATTTTATGACCATTGAAATAAGAAAATTTTTTTACGGAGATATCCCGAATGAAAGAACAGGAGGCACAGAATTGAAGAGTTCTGAAATGGCTCCTTTGGCAGGTGAGGGAACCTGGCCTCTTTGGGAAGTTTTTATCCGCAGCAAGCAAGGGCTCGATCATAAACATGTGGGCAGCCTACATGCAACTGATGCACAAATGGCAATAGAAAATGCAAGAGATGTATACACCCGGCGGATGGAAGGGGTAAGTATTTGGGTGGTAGAAAGTAAATACATCACCGCATCTAACCCCGATGAGGCAGGGGAATTGTATGAACCTGCAATAGACAAAGTGTATCGTCACCCTACATTTTATAATTTACCAGATGAGGTAAATCATATATAGGAGCCTCCGCAAAAGCCTTCTAAGGTGGAGCTTGGAAAGACTTTAATCATGCAAGCAATATTTCTACAATGGATGAACCTAATTTATCAAATAGTAAAGAGACTTTTAAAAAATCAGGGGCTTCAAAATTGCTCCCCGGCGGTGAAAATGTAGAAGCGTTTTTGCTGCATTTAGCAGATACCACACTCATATTATCGCAACGCAACAGCGAATGGTGTGGGCATGGGCCCGTATTGGAGCAGGATATTGCTTTGACCAATATTTCATTGGACTTACTGGGGCAGGCACGAAACTTTTATCAATATGCCGCCATTCTTATCAACAGCAAAACCAATCAATCGGGTAATTCGGTTACAGAAGACAGTCTCGCCTATTTGCGAAAAGAAAGAGAATTTAAAAATCTGTTACTGGCAGAGCAACCCAATGGCGATTGGGCACAAACTATACTCCGGCAATATTTTTTTAGCCAGTATCAATACCTGTTATTTGAACAATTACAAAACAGCAGCGATGAACAATTAGCAGCCATCACTGCCAAAGCCTTAAAAGAAATAAAGTATCACTTACGCTGGAGCAGCGAATGGGTAATTCGCTTAGGAGATGGCACAGCAGAGAGCCACCAGCGCATGTTACATGCCATTGATGAACTTTGGAGCTATACAGGCGAACTATTTTTGCCTGCAGATTATGAAAAACAAAACGGTATTGATTTTTTATTGTTGAAAGATGCATGGATGAAAAGTGTAAAGGCCATCTTTGAAGAAGCAACCTTATCCATTCCTGAAAAGGGGTTTATGCAAACCGGTGGTAAAACAGGTATTCATACGGAACATATGGGCTACATACTTGCCGAATTACAGTTTGTACAAAGAGCCTATCCAAACAGCGAATGGTAATAACACCCAAATCTATATTTGCTGGCGACAATTTTGAAAGCGTAAGTAGTTTTAAGGTTTAAATATGCAAGAATCTGATTCATACAACTGCAGCAAGAAGAATGAAATTACAGGGTCTTCAAAAGTCCCTCCACCGGAGGAACTTAGGGAGGCCATGATTTGGCAAATCCTCGAAACAGTTTGCGATCCGGAAGTGCCTGTGCTTTCCATTCTTGATCTGGGAATTGTAAGGAATGTAAGGCTCTTGCCTTATCCCACTTTAAGTGATAAAGCTGGAGATGCAGGCCTGGAAATTATCATAACACCCACTTACACCGGCTGCCCTGCTATGGACATGATTAGTATGAACATTAAAATGGCATTGGCAGAACATGGTTTTAAAAATGTAACAATTACTTCTGTACTTTCTCCGGCGTGGACAACCGACTGGATGACTGAAGCCGGAAAGAAAAAACTAAAAGCCTATGGAATTGCGCCACCCAATGTAAGGCAGCAGGTTTGCAACAATGAGCTGTTTGCACCCAATGAAGCTGTACAATGCCCCCGGTGTAATTCTTATCATACGCAACGCATTAGTGAATTTGGCAGCACGGCCTGTAAAGCTTTGTATCAATGCGATGATTGCAAAGAGCCGTTTGATTATTTTAAATGCCATTAATCATACTTAATAATATCTTTTATTTTATAAACGCTTAAGCATGCCATCCATTCAATTTGAAATTAACAACGGAGTTGCTTCCATTACCTTAAACAGGCCCGATAAATTCAATTCATTTAACCGGGAGATGGCGCTGCTGCTGCAACAAATATTGGATGACTGTGCTACCAATATCAGCATTCGGTCCATCTATTTAACCGGTGCCGGTAAAGCCTTTTGTGCTGGTCAGGATATTGGTGAACTTACCAGCGATAACGCCATTGAAATGGCCCGGATATTAGCTGAGCATTACAACCCGATTGTAAAAAAAATCAGGGAAATTACCATCCCGGTGGTTTGCGCCGTTAACGGTGTAGCTGCAGGCGCCGGAGCTAATATTGCCTTGTGTTGTGATATTGTGGTAGCTGCTGAAAGTGCCTCCTTTATACAGGCATTCAGTAAAATTGGATTAATACCCGATAGTGGTGGCACCTATACTTTACCAAGACTGATTGGCTGGCAAAAAGCAAGCGCCTTAATGCTAACCGGTGAAAAAGTATCCGCCGCAGAAGCCGAAAAAATGGGTATGATTTATAAAGTATTTTCTGCTGAAACTTTTGAGGAAGAAAGTAAAAAACTTGCATCCACCCTGGCACAAATGCCCACCAAAGCACTGGCTTATACCAAATACGCCCTGCGTCAATCATTTATCAATTCGTGGGAGGAGCAATTATTACTGGAAGATGAATTTCAGCAAAAGGCTGCTGCTACAAACGATTACAAGGAAGGCATCAATTCTTTTTTAGAGAAAAGAGAAGCAAAGTTTAGGGGAGATTAGAAGGGGAAAAAGCAAAACTCGAAATAAAATATTTCATTATCAATTCTATCAATCAAATCAACTCAACCCGCCATGCCCCACACACCCCAACAAGTAGTTACTCAAATGTTGAAAGATGACCTCTTCTCTCAATGGCTGGGAATAGAAGTAATAGAAATCACCGAAGGATACAGCAAAATAAAAATGACCGTACGTAACGAGATGATGAATGGACTGGGCATTGTACACGGTGGCATTGCTTTTTCGCTGGCAGATAGCGCCTTTGCATTTGCCTGTAACAACCGCAATGTATTATCTGTTGCACTGGATACCTCCATTAATTTTTTAAAGCCGGTACAGGTGGGCGACATACTTATTGCAGAAGCAAAAGAATTGCATAACGGTAAATCAACCGGGCTGTACCAGGTAAGCATCAGCAATCAGCAGCAACATTTGGTAGCGCTGTTTAAAGGCACCTGTTTTAGAACACACAGAAAACTAATTGATTAGCAGAGAAAAAATTATTTCCAGGTAAGATGGAGTAATTAAATATTTATACACGGTAAATAAACCAGGTAGTGTCAGCATAAAAAACCTTGAAATACTTCTTTGTTTTCTAGTGTTCCATTTGTTATTTTGTAAAAAAAAATTGAATTTCTTACTCAAGATATTAATCACTACAGTAAACGCATTCATACTTTCCAGAATTTTACCGGGTATACACATGAATGATTTTTACACGGCAATTATCTTTGCAATTGTATTGGGGTTTTTAGATGCCGTAGTAAAACCTGTTATCATAATATTTACGCTTCCTGCCACCATTTTTACCCTTGGTTTGTTTCTGTTTGTCATCAACACATTTATGGTTTTAATAGGAGCCTATTTCATCAAAAGCTTTACTGTAGACAGCTTTGGCTACGCTATGCTGTTCAGTGTGCTTCTTTCCTTCTTCAATTCATTTGTACATAAAAGGGCTTTTTCAACAGAAAAAAAGAATAGCCAATAGGTTTTACAAAGTTTATTTTGCAGCTCCGTTCAACTTGCGTCACCCGGGCGGGCTTTATTTTTTTGTCTCTTTTTTTATTCAGCTTCCCCTAATCGATGAATAAAATCAATCGAGTCAACACGGTAAAACGTCCACAGGCAATTCAAATTAATTCAGGTAATTCGTTGCAAAAAATAATTTTCGGCTTAGCCTTTACTACCTTCACATTCCAAAATACTACGCAACGCCATGCACTTTAACAGAAAAGATTTAAGTAACGATACGCTTACCCGGTTATACAAAAAAATACTGCTGCCCAGGATGATTGAAGAGAAAATGTTGCTGTTACTCCGGCAGGGAAAAATCAGCAAATGGTTTAGTGGTATTGGGCAAGAAGCCATATCCGTAGGCACTACCATGGCCTTGCAGGCAGATGAATGGATAATGCCACTGCACCGGAATCTCGGTGTATTTACCAGTCGGGACATGCCGCTCAGCAAATTAATAAAACAATGGCAGGGCAGTAAAGATGGATACAGCAAAGGACGTGAACGCAGTTTTCATTTTGGCAGCAAGGAGCATCATATCTGCGGAATGATCAGCCACCTTGGTCCACAAATGGCCATTGCAGATGGCGTTGCATTGGCATATAAACTCAGCGAACAGCCTAAAGTATCGCTCGCTTTTACCGGCGACGGCGGCACGAGTGAAGGTGATTTTCACGAGGCACTCAATGTGGCTGCCGTATGGGATTTGCCGGCTATTTTTATTATTGAAAATAATGGCTACGGACTAAGCACCCCCGTGAGTGAACAGTACCGTTGTTTTAGTTTGGCGGAGCGTGCCAAGGGCTACGGCATGGAAGGCATCCGGATTGATGGCAACAATATTTTAGAAGTATACGACACCATTAAGGGTGTGCGTGCGTATTGCGTCGAAAATCAAAAACCTTATTTAATTGAATGTATGACTTTTCGAATGAGGGGTCATGAAGAAGCAAGCGGTGTAAAATATGTACCCAAACATTTGTTTGATCTATGGCAACAAAAAGATCCCATTAAAAATTACGAAGCCTACCTGCTCGATGAAAATATTCTTAGCGAAAATGACCTGGCAGCCATTCAGCATGAATTTAAAGAATACATCGATGCTGAATTAAAAATTGGATTTGACTCACCCGTTATTATCCCAAACACACAGGAAGAACTGAATGATGTGTATGCAAAAAGCGATACCGTTATTTCACCTGTACAACGCACCGGCAGGTTTGCCATTTCCAATGAACGGCCTGCTAGTGAAAAACGTTTTATCGATGGCATTAAAGAAGGCCTGCAAATGAGCATGGATAAGCATGCCAATTTAATATTGATGGGCCAGGATATTGCCGAGTACGGAGGCGCCTTTAAAATTACAGAAGGGTTTGTAGAAAAATATGGTAAGGCACGGGTACGCAATACGCCCATTTGCGAAAGTGCCATCGTAGGTGCTGCCCTCGGTTTAAGTATGGAAGGTTACAAAGCCATGATGGAAATGCAGTTTGCAGATTTTGCAACCGTAGGCTTTAACCAGATTATTAATAACCTGGCCAAAATACATTATCGCTGGGGACAAAATGCAGATGTGGTAATTCGTATGCCAACAGGCGGCGGCGTTGGTGCAGGCCCGTTTCATAGCCAAAGCAATGAGGCATGGTTTTTTCATACGCCGGGGTTAAAAGTGGTATATCCATCCACACCTGCCGATGCAAAAGGATTGCTGATAGCAGCTATCAACGACCCCAACCCTGTTTTGTTTTTTGAGCACAAGGCACTTTACCGCAGCGTTAGTGGCTCCGTTCCGGATGAATATTACGAAACTGAAATTGGTAAAGCAAGATTGGTTCAGCCCGGCAATGATATCAGCATTATTACCTATGGTGCTGCTGTGCATTGGGCGATGGATTATTCTAAAAACCATCCGCAACATTCCATTTATATCCTCGATTTAAGAACACTTTTACCGCTGGATTATGATGCAATTAAAACTGCCGTTGCAGCAACCGGCAAAGTATTGCTATTACACGAAGACAGCCTCACCGGCGGAATTGCTGGCGACATTGCCGCATGGATTGCGGAAAATTGTTTTGAGCTGTTAGATGCCCCGGTGTTAAGATGTGCAAGTCTTGACACACCCATACCATTTAACATGGAGCTGGAGAAAAACTTTATGGCCTATAGCCGGCTCGATGAATCAGTGGAGCGATTGATGAGGTATTAAAAATAAATAGGGTGAAGGATTGTTAGCATTTTCAAAAAATCCAGTTAAATACCTACAAATAATGTAGATGTACGACAGTG
>JANPNY010000078.1:0-4838 GCA_031427745.1 Chitinophagaceae bacterium
TAAGCCAGCAAAATTGTAATAACAAATAATAAAGACCAGCCTGGCTTAACATACAACCAGAAAATAAAAAAGAGGCATAAACCCATGAACAAATAAAAAGCAGCCAACCACAATAATCCCACCGGCCACCAACTGGCAGAAAAAAAATAGTTACTATAGCAACCAATTAAAAAACAGGCCGCTACAGCAATATTGCAAATGATTAAAAATTTTTTAGAGATTCTGCGGAAAAGGCTTTTAGGCATACTATAAAGATAAGGGATGCCGTGAGAAAACGAAAAGAGCCATTAACTCAAATCTTCATTGGCAGCTCTTATTAAAATACCTTTTTCTTCGTCGGTGAGAAAGTGATAACCTTTTTGGTTGATTTTATCTAAAATTTCATCTACCCGTTGTTGTGTAACATTGGATGTTTTACTGAAGGGTTTTCTGCCTTCAGACTTATAAAAAATCTTTTCCTTAACCCCCATTCCTTCACTCTTTTTATCTGGATTAAAAATATTCATCAGCCAGTCGTAAAATTTCAGCATCCAGATGCTGCCGTCCATGTCTTTCCTTAACAGGTAAACAAACATAAAGCCAGCACCTGCCCCGGCTAAATGCGATATACTGTGGGCTGCCCCCATAGAAGCAACCCCGGCAAAATCAATGATAATGTACGCCAGCGTTAACACCCAGATAGGAATACCCCCATTAAGTTGTTGAAAAAAGCGATAGCCCGGTGCCAGCATAGTTGTAGCCATCGCTACTGCCATTACACCGGCATTGCCACCAATCAATGCGCTGCTTTCAATAAAGGGTTTTAACGGCGGAATAGAATAATTGGCAATAATAAAAAACACGGCTCCTGTAAAACCGCCATAAATATAAATCGGGATTAGTTTTCTGTTGCCGGTTAGTTCCTGTAAAATATATCCAAATGCCCAAAGCCAAATCATATTGCTTAGGATATGTATCACACCGGTATGGCTGAACATATAGGTAAGCACCGTCCAGGGACGTTCGCTTAATTTTATTAACGATGCAGGCAGCTCAAAGAATTGCACAACCTGTGCATTAAAAGATGCTTCAGGTGCCTGGAAAAAGAAATATACCACCTGTATTACCAACAGTAATAAAAAGAAAATAATGTTGATGGTAATCAAGCCCACAAGGGCATTTCCATCAGCGCCGAGCGTTAATCTTTTCCTGGGCCGCTGAAATTCCGAATATCTGTCTAACTCTCCCATTAATTTATAAATTGATTTAACAAAAATACAGCTCTGCTTTGTTATAACTGTTAAGGTTAATAAAAGGTTTTACGATTGGTTTTATTCCAGTAAAAAACCAGTAAAAATCCAATAATTGCGCCACCTAAGTGGGCAAAGTGCCCAATATTATCTCCTGCAAACTGGTGAAGCCCGCCAAATAAATCAATTAAAACCAGCACCGGTATTACATATTTTGCCTTGACCGGAATAGGAATAAACATTACATACATTTCAGTATTTGGAAACAGGTAGGCAAATGCTGCCATAATACCCATAATAGCTCCCGATGCACCAATGGCGGAGTATTGTTGTTTGTAAGCCGCTATTATTTGTGCCGCATCCACATTATTTTGTACAGCAGATTGTAAGCCGGCAGCGGATTGCGCAAATAGCCCTGCACTATATGGCACTGTCAATTGCACCAGTAAGCCAGACCCTACACCACATACCAGGTAAAAGAATAAAAATTTCTTTCCGCCCAGATAATTCTCCATAAAACTGCCAAACATCCATAGCGCAAACATATTAAACAACAAATGCGATAGCCCATTGGTATCATGCAAAAACATGCTGGTTAAAAACTGGTGTGGTTTAAATAAGGAAGAGGTGTAGTAATGCAAAGCGCCCCATTCTGTTACATCAAAAGCAGTAACAAGCCGCTGTGCCATATAGGCCAGTATATTAATTATAATCAGGTTTAAAACAATAGGTGTAGTCCGTTGCATGCAATAAGAAATATTTAGGGTGCAAGTTCGGTATTGTTGTTGGATAAATAGTACTTCAGCTTATGTGCAAGGCATCACTATGGGCATGGACGCTGCATTATATGGGACATTTCTCATGATAATTAATCAGCTCAATGGGGGTTTTTTCAAATTCATAACCTGCGTATTTGGTAACTATTTCATCCAGGATAGCATCAATTTCCTGCACTGTTTTTAAGGTAACCAGTTGCAGCCGGTAATCCTTTATTCCGGGCAGTCCCTTAAGGTAATTGGTATAGTGCCTGCGCATTTCAAAAATACCCACTACCGGGCCTTTCCATTCGTAGCTTTTATGCAAATGTTTTTTGCATACCGCCACCCTGTCTTCAATGGTAGGTGCTGGCAGGTGCCGGCCGGTTTGCATAAAATGTTTTATCTCGTTAAATATCCAGGGATAACCGATAGCAGCACGGCCAATCATTACACCATCTACCCCATAGCGGTTTTTATAGGTTACTGCTTTTTCAGGCGTATCAATATCACCATTGCCAAAAATCGGGATGTGTATGCGGGGGTTGTTTTTTACTTTTCCTATTAAGGTCCAGTCGGCCTCACCTTTGTACATCTGGCTACGGGTACGCCCGTGTATGGCAAGTGCTTTTATGCCTACATCCTGCAGGCGTTCGGCCACTTCTTCAATGTTCAGGGTATTGTCGTCCCATCCCAGCCTTGTTTTTACTGTAACTGGCAAGGAAGTAGATTTTACAACAGCACTGGTTAATCGCACCATCAAATCTATATCTCTCAACACGCCGGCTCCGGCGCCTTTTAACGCTACTTTTTTTACAGGGCAGCCAAAGTTGATGTCCAGCAAATCGGGATTGGTAACGTCTACAATTTTTGCAGCCATCGCCAGGCTATCTTCATCGCCCCCAAATATTTGAATGCCTACCGGTTTTTCATAATCAAATATGTCCAGTTTTTTCCTGCTTTTGATGGCATCTCTTATCAGTCCTTCGCTGCTGATAAATTCGGTGTACATAAGGTCGGCACCATTGTCTTTGCAAACGGCACGAAAGGGCGGATCGCTTACATCTTCCATGGGCGCAAGCAACAAAGGGAATTCAGGTAATTGTATCGGTCCTATAGAAGGCATTCTTTTTATTTTAGCGTATTCTAATCTAACACTAAGTATTAAGTACTTAGATTTGGCTGTAAATTTACAAACTTATAAGCAATCACTATGGCGCATTATGCAACAAACCGTTTTAACTACTGGGGACAATTAGGAATTTTAACCGCATTTTGCGGCGCAGGTCTTGTTATCGGAGGCCTGGCAAGCATGGTACCATTAATGGGCAAAGCCAATTTTTTTAACCTGAAAGGGATAAGTGCCACACAGATTATGGACAGTATTTTAAAGCCCGAAAATGCAACTGCTTTAAGATGGTCGCAGTTTATTGCTACAGTCGGCATCTTTTTTTTACCGGCTTTTTTGTATGCAAGAGTTTGCCACATTAAAGCATTTAAGCACCTGGGGTTTAAAAAAGATTTAGATATAAAACAAATTCTTGTTGTGCTTTTTATCATGCTGGCAGCTTTGCCTTTGGTGGGTGCATTGGGACAATATACTGAAATGTTGCCCTGGTCTAAAGCAACCTTGGTTCAGTTTAAAGAAGCAGAAGATACCTACAACAAACAGGTTGCTGTAATTGCAAGGATGGACAACTTTACTGATTATATCATATCCATTGTTGTAATTGCATTACTGCCTGCTTTATTTGAAGAAATACTTTTTAGGGGTGCCATACAAAACTTATTATCCCGTTGGTTTAAAAGGCCAATATTGGCTATCATATTAACTGCCATTGTTTTTAGTGCTGTGCATGGTTCTTATCTGGGATTTTTAAGCCGCTTTGCACTGGGCTTTTTATTGGGATGGGTTTATTATCGTACCGGAAATATCTGGTTAAACATCATTGGGCACTTTGCCAATAATGCGCTGGGCGTAACTTCATTATATATGGCATCCAAGCCCGGCGAAAAAATTAATCCGTCCAGTATTGATGAACATTTTCCTTTGTGGGCGGCGCTTTTAAGTGTAGCTGCCGTTGTGGGTTTGCTGATACTTTTTAATAAAGTAGCAAAAAAAAGCATCGACCATCCCGGCGAGGAAGTATTGATACCCGGTTACAATTTCAGTAACCCGTTTATTAACGAAATTGAATCTAGCGCAAATAAGCATCAATCCTAATTTAATGGCAATAAACAAAGAAGTTTTAAAAACCCGGGCGTTAACAGCGGTGGTTTTTGTGGCAGTAATGCTGGTGGGTTTATTTTATAATGAATGGAGTTTTATTATTGTTTTTACCATTATCCATTTTGGAGGCTGGTATGAATTTATAAAGCTGATGAAGAAAATTCATGCTGACAAATATTTGCCGTATTGTTTGGTGGGCATCTTTTACATTACTATGCCGTTATTAATGCTGTACCATTTGGGTGTTACATTATCAGCTACCCAAATCAATTTAAACAGCATTGATTTAGCCAATCCCTACCGGGTAAGTATTGGCTTTTCTGTTTTATTACCAGCGGCAGTAATTTTCTCCATTTGGATTAATGATACCATGGCCTATATAGTAGGTTCTCTAATTGGTAAAACACCCTTCTCAAAAATATCTCCCAAAAAAACATGGGAAGGTACAGCAGGCGGTGCCATTCTTTGTGTGATAGTGATTGGGTTACTGGGTTATTTTATTCCTGCTGCAAAACAAATTGCAGTACAGCATTGGTTTGCCATTGCTGCTATTTGCGCCATCTTTGGCACAGCAGGCGATTTGCTGGAAAGTAAGATTAAGCGCATGGCTGATGTAAAAGACAG
>JANPNY010000079.1:0-3909 GCA_031427745.1 Chitinophagaceae bacterium
TTGTGATGCTCATGTTTTTTGCCATCAGAATGAACATGAACTTCTTTAGTAGCTACTTCATCCTGGTGATGAGGGGTATTAAAACCCATATCCACACCAACAGCACATGCGAAACCTATCACGGTATTCATTGAAAATACCAGTAATAGCAGTGCTGCTTTTAATTGTATAGATCTACTTCTTTTCATTTAACTACCGTAAAAATAGAATAATTTTCAGAAAAAACTACGGGTGCATTTAAAATTATCGCAGCGGATTAAAGGGTTGCCAACGTTCATAAAGAGATTTATAAGTCAAAAAAGCATTTTTTAAAAGGTTGGCAACCCTTGAGACAATTTTAATTGCACCCAAAACTACTTCTATCACAAAGTTAGGCCAATGGGCGGATTGGGGGTTACACAATTATTGGTAATATTTACACAATTATAGCTTTGTAAACCGGGTTGTTTTTATTTCCAACATCTTATTTGTTATGCTTAAAATATAATTACCTTTTACCAAACTATTCATATCAACCGGCAATTCCGTTGTTCCCTTATTAAGATTTATGGCAATCCTTTTAACGACTGTTCCCTGAAAGTTTATAATTGCCATTTCAGCTTTATCAGTGGTAGCAGATGATATACTCAGGGTTGTATTGGTATTTATAAGCGATGGCGTAAGGCTATTAATTTCAAAACCATTTACCTTACCAGATGCGGCAACTGTTTTTGACACAGCAAACCTGCCGTCCAAATCGCCAACTTTTATCCTATAATAAACACGGCCAGAGATATTGGCATCAGTAAAATAAAAAGGCTGCCGGCAACGTAGCTGGTCAGCTTGAAAAGTATTGATGGTGGTATAATTTATTCCATTTGCAGAACGCTGAATTTCAAACTTTGCATGTTGGAGAAAGCATACCACTTTCCAATCTAACCTTGCAGTATTGCCATTAGATGAAATCACCAAAGAGCTTACCCGTACAGGTACAGAATCGGACTGTGACGTTTGCGAATTAACCTCAATAACGGAGATAACCGCAATTGTTAGTAGTAAAAGTTTCATAAATATTTATTTCTTTGGGTAACTAACATGGTATATAAAAAAAAGATGTCCGTTTAGATTTTGTTTAGATTTTTTTCTAAACCATTTTCTTAGCAAGCATCAAGTATCCCCTTCAATTAATTATAAAAATTACACCGGCTTTTAACCCGGCGTAATTGTATTGCTATTCTATTATGTTTGAAATAAAATTCAATAAAATGTTATTTAAAAGGAATTTTATAATAACATTTTACTCTGTTAATCTTATCAATATTTAAAAACAATCCCATTGGGTTTTTTCCCCACCGCAATGTCTTTAA
The DNA here is from genome assembly GCA_031427745.1 of Chitinophagaceae bacterium. Lineage (GTDB taxonomy): Bacteria > Bacteroidota > Bacteroidia > Chitinophagales > Chitinophagaceae > Ferruginibacter. The sequence continues at coordinate 1,347 of JANPNY010000079.1, forward strand.
TTTTTGCATGGGTAGTTACATTAATTACAGAAACGGTATTAGCACCCTGGTTAGTTATATAAGCATAATTGCCATTAAATGCAATTGCATGTGCATCTGCACCGGTTGCAAATTCACCATGTTTCATCCATGAATTGGCACCCATATCTATGTAATAGGCAACTTTACCATTATTGGCATTTGTAACCCAAAGTTCACTTGCAGTGGCGTTGTACGCTGCGTAACCCGGTTTAAACCCAAGGTTAATGGTTGCTACATTTGCATTACTGGCCACATCAATTACAGAAATAGTTTGTCCTTCTTCATTGTCAACAAACATTTTACCAATAGATGATGGCCATGCGCCAACAGGATTCATTCCAACATTTACGGTTGCAATTACTGCTTTTGTAGATGGGTTTATTACGCTTACGGTATTACTCATACCATTGCATACATAGGCTTTAGTTCCATCGGCACTAAAAGTTACTTCGGCTGGTTCATCACCAACATTTATTGTACTTTTTAAGGCATAAGTGGTAGCATCATATACCAATACTTTCCCAGCCATATCCATTTGGGAAGTCCATATTTCTGCGCCGTCGGGAGAAAATATACCGTTATGGTTCATTACAGGTACTTCAAGATTCTTTTTTATTACACCAGTAACAGCATCCATCACAACAACCATACCTTTCATACCGGGCATACCCCCAATATGGCCTTCACTTAAATCCATACCCGGAACACCGATGACCAAATGGTGACTTCCACCTGTTTGGTGATGGTAAATATGATGCGGCCACATAATCATACTACCACTGCTGTTCATAAGATCAATACTGTCTGTAACCGTATTTGTGCTTAGTTTGATTACAGAAATAGTGCTGCTCTCACCATTTACCACATAAGCAGCCGGGTAGTCAATATTTTTTTCTGTCATTAACATGCTTTCACTTTTTTTGCAAGATGGCATCAATAAAGTAACAGCCAGTGCGGTTAAAATAGCAGCATTGAATTTTAATTGTTTCATTTTAAATTTTAATTTTTTGGTTTGTAAATTATGGTACGGAATAAAAGGTGACATGGTTGCCTTATCCATTTTATTTATTCTTTTTTACTATCAACCGACATGGTCACAAAGTGAGGCCAACTTTTAAATGCCTTGTAATAGGAATCACTCTTGTTTTGTTTTACTAAGTATTTAAATGACCGTTTATCTACCAATTAAAGCAGCTGACTTAAAATCGGCTGACCGCCTAAGTTTATCGCTGTATTTTGCTCATGTTGGGATTGGTTCTTGGTAAAACAAATCTACAACATTGATGGGCTTCCGAAAGGGCCCCATTTTTAGTTAATTCAGTCGTTCACTAGTGTAAAAATATATACTAAGAGGCGAAATTTATTCAACATTTTTTGGAATGTTTTTAAAAAGTAAATTCAATATTTCTCCAAAATGATACACATCGGTAAAACTATTGTAAAGCGGTACGGGCGCCAGTCTTATTACATCGGGCTCTCGCCAGTCGCTAATGATGCCGTGCGGTTTTAGCGCATTGAAAATATCTTTTGTATGTTGTTTTAACTGGATACTCAGCTGGCAACCTCTTGCGTTTTTTGGGGTGATAATTTCAATTGTTTTTTTGCCGGAGATTACATTAATCTGCTCCATTACATAAAATAGATAGTCGCTTAACAACTTGCTTTTAGCCAGTAAATTTTCCATTCCGGCGGCTGCAAAAATATCCAAAGAGGCTTTGTGGGCAGCCATATTGATGACCGAAGGATTGCTTAACTGCCAGCCTTCCGCAGTTGGGATGGGTTTAAAACCTTTGTCCATCATAAACCTGCTCGCTTTATCGTAGCCCCACCATCCGGCCAGCCTTGGCAGATTTTTATTGGTAATATGCCGATGGTGAATAAATGCACCTGCAATACCACCCGGACCACTGTTTAAGTATTTATAACTGCACCAGCAGGCAAAGTCTGTACCCCAGTCGTGCAATTTTAACTGGATGTTACCGGCAGCATGCGCCAGGTCGAAACCGCAATAGGCGCCAACCTTATGAGCGGCTGCGGTGATGGCTTCCATATCAAAAACCTGTCCGTTGTAATAGTTTATTCCACCAAATAACACCAGAGCCACGCTGTCTTTATTTGCTTCGATGGTTGCAATTATGTCTTCGGTATATATTAGTTGTTCGCCCTGCCGTGGTGCTACTTCAACGATTGCATCATCCGGATTTAAGCCATGTATCAACACCTGCGATTCAAATGCATACTGATCGGAGGGGAATGCCTTGGCTTCGCAAATAATTTTATAGCGTTGGGTGGTTGGCCTGTAGAAAGTGGTCATAAGCAAATGCAGGTTAACAGTCAACTCATTCATCACCACAATTTCATCGGGCAAAGCACCCACAATAGGTGATAGTAAAGGCGGAAACAACTCGTGATATGTATACCAGGGTTGTCTTCCATGAAAATGACCTTCAACACCCAGGTTGGCCCAGTCCTCCAGTTTATCCAGTATATATTCCTGTGCAACCTTTGGCTGAAGCCCTAATGAGTTGCCATTAAAATAAAC
>JANPNY010000080.1:0-1767 GCA_031427745.1 Chitinophagaceae bacterium
GCTTTCGCCTGCATCAGGGTCTCCAGCTGGCGGGCGGCTTGTTGACCTTGTTCAGTCAGCTGGCGCACCTGTTGCTGCAGTCCGGGCACCTCCTTGTGATTATTTTTCCATCGGGATGGCCATCATTGTCCAGCACTTGCATTTCTGGTCCGGTGAGATAGGAATCTTTATATTGCACCCCTTCCTGTGAATAAAAAATGATCCCGCTGTTACCATTGGGAGAAATTTTCCATTCAAGTTTTAAATCAAAATTTGAATAAGCATTATCAGTGGTCAAATCGCCCCTGCCGGTTTTTGAATCAACATCGAGGTGTAAATCTCCATTACTTACCTTCCAGGCTTCGCCTGCTGCTGTTGTATTAAAAGTGTGCCATCCTTTTGTGCTGCTGCCATCAAATAATAATTTCCAACCGTTCTTTTTTTCTTTGGCAGATAGGGTGTTGGGGTTTTGTTGAGCATAACCTGTGCAACAAAGAAAAGCGGCGGCAATCGTTAGTAGTTTTTTCATATAGATTTAGTCTTTTAGTAGCAGGATATATTTCACCATCGTGGTTGCAGTTTCCTGCGTTAAATCTGGATGAGGAATCATAGGAATCTGTCCCCATACGCCATAACCGCCCTTAATAATTTTTAGTGATAACATTTCGTATGTTTCTACATTATTCGGATACTTATTGGCAATACTTTTATAAGATGGACCAGTGCTTGCCTCATTAACTTTATGACAAGTTAGGCAACCCGATTTTGAAATGAGGTCTTGACCGGCAATGTAAACCGGATTTTGAGTTACATCTTTTTTGGCCGGGGCCCCGTTTCCGGTATCGGATCCGGCACCGCCGCCGCATGCGTACAAAAGGCTGGTTACAACAAATAAAGTAATCAGTGTTTTTTTCATAATTGTAAAGTTGATTTTATTTTTTAAAATTATATGCCTAATAAATTTCTATTAAATGTTTCGTCGCTTTTAGATTGAACGAAATCGTCGAATGCCTTTTCGGTAACGTTTATAATATGGTTTTTAATAAAGGGCGCACCTTCTGCAGCGCCATCTTCGGAACTTTTAATAGCACATTCCCACTCTAATACTGCCCAGCCTTTGTAATCGTACTGCGCCAATTTACTAAAGATTGTTTTAAAATCAACCTGCCCATCACCCAGCGAACGAAAACGACCAGCCCTGTTTACCCAACTTTGGTAACCGCCATACACACCTTGCCTGCCCGTTGGATTTAGTTCAGCATCTTTTACATGGAAGGCTTTTATGCGCTCATGATAGATATCAATATAAGCAAGATAATCCAGGTGCTGCAACACAAAGTGAGATGGATCATACAACAAACAAGCCCGGGGATGATTGTTTACTTTTTCTAAAAACATTTCGTAAGTAATGCCATCAAAAAGATCTTCGCCGGGATGTATTTCGTAACAAACATCTACACCGCATTCTTCAAAATAATTTAAAATGGGCATCCAGCGTTTGGCTAATTCTGTAAAGCCATCCTCCACCAAACCTGCGGGGCGCTGCGGCCATGGATGAAAAGTGTGCCACAATAAAGAACCACTGAAAGTAGCGTGGGCATTCAATCCTAAATTTTGCGAAGCCTTGGCACCATATTTTAATTGTTGCACAGCCCATTCGGTTCTGGCTTTGGGATTATTGCGCAGGTTCTCCGGTGCAAATCCGTCAAACAAAGCATCATAAGCAGGATTTACTGCAACGAGTTGTCCTTGCAAATGTGTAGATAATTCTGTGATCTGCATGCCTGC
>JANPNY010000081.1:0-2483 GCA_031427745.1 Chitinophagaceae bacterium
TTTGTGGTCTCGGCAGGAATCGAACCTGCATCTAAAGTTTAGGAAACTTCTATTCTATCCATTGAACTACGAAACCATTTCACCCAATCAATTCAACGAATGAAGCATAATTGGCGGCTGCAAAAGTAAGGAACTACGCTATACCATCCAACACTCATTATTGCTGCTGTTGCATTCTTTACACCGCATTTTTAATTCGTACATTTGATAACCCTATCTTTGCCATCCTAAATTTTTTTGAGTATGAAGTGGTTGAATACGATCATCAGGTACCGTCTCTGGATAGGAATCGGGCTGTTGGCATTGGCAATATTTACAAACGTACAGGCAGGTTTCTGGCCGTCTTTTGTATTGTACCTGGTGGCATTGATATTAATAGTTGGTCACTTTATTTTAGGCCCCATGCGGCTTATACAGGAATGTATGGAAACCGGCGACATGGAAGGTGCTAAAAAAGTGATTGATTCTATCTGGTTTCCGGCTTTGCTGATAAAACCCATCCGGTCGGTTTATTATACCGTTAAGGGCAATTTGGATATGGCTAATGAAAACTTTGAAAGCGCAGAAACCAACCTGAAAAAAAGCCAGTCCTTAATGAGCGGCGGCGGTTTGTTGGGTGATCAGATGAAGCAGGCCGAAGGTTCCAATAAACTACAACTGGGTATGCTGGCCATGCAAAAAGGTAATTTAAAAGAAGCTGAAAGTTATATCCGTGGTGCCATTAGATCAGGATTGCCGGATAAAGAAAACCAGGCTGCTGCTTACTTACAGCTTTCCAGCATTATGATTAACAAAAGAGAATTCAGGGCCGGAAAAGAATATTTTAAAAAGGCAAAGGGATTAAAACCCACTACACCGCAAATTGCAGATCAGATAAAACAAATGGAAAAATACATTACCCGCATGCCAGGGTAATTTCAATGTTAAATTTTTAAATTAAACAAAGGGGTATTCCAAAAATATCCCTTCGTTAGTTAAAAAACGGCTTTACATATCATATTGAAACGGGACTTTATTCTAATTTAAAAACGTATATTTTATCCGGATGGTTTGATGGTAGTTGTTAATAATACCTAAACTTTACACCACATCCATAAACCGCTTTCAACAACATCATCACTTTAATTTTTCTGTCCAAACATGTCCTCAACTTTCTTAAAGCGATAATCAAAAATGCCTTGTAATTGCTTATTAACAAACAATGTATTGGCAATATCTCCCAAAATCCAGAAGGGCAATTTGTAGTGAACAATATCTGTCATTTCAACGCCACCTGGCACTGCTTTAAAATGGTGCTGGTGATGCCATAAACTGTACGGCCCAAAGCGTTGTTCATCAACAAAGTATTTTTTATCGTCCACATGGGTAATTTCCGTCATCCAATAAACGGGGATACCCAGTACAGGACTTACTTTATATTCAATAACTTGCCCGGGGTACATTTTATCACCATGATATTTGGATAAAATAGTAAACCCAAGGTTATCCGGCGTAATCTCTTTTAAATTTTTAGGACTGCTGAAAAAATCCCAGGCTTCATCAAGACTTACAGGGATGGTTTGTACTGTTTTTAGGCTGTAGGTTTTGCTCATTAATTACTTTAACGTAACAACATGCTGTTGCTCATTTTGTTTAACGAAAACGTAAAAAGCGATTGTACCAGTTAAAAAACAGCAGCATCACCGATTTTTTCTGGAGCGGTTTGCCTTTATCTTTGAGGCATGTCTACCTACAATACCATTTTAGCAAAAAAATTTAATGAAGCCTATCAAAAACTCAATCCACAACAACGGGTAGCAGTGGATACCATTGAAGGTCCGGTAATGGTAATTGCCGGGCCGGGTACCGGCAAAACACAAATACTGGCTGCCAGAATTGGTAAGATTTTATTAGACACGGATGCGTTGCCGGAAAATATTCTTTGTCTTACTTACACAGATGCCGGCACTATTGCCATGCGTAAGCGGTTGCAGCAATTTATTGGTGCCGATGCCTACAAAGTAAATATCTACACTTTTCATGCTTTTTGTAATGATGTAATTCAGGATAATTTATCGTTGTTCGAAAAGACAGCACTCGATCCTATCTCTGAGCTGGAAAATATACAGCTGTTTAAAATTCTTATAGATCAGTTTCCTAAAAATCATCCACTAAAAAGATACAGGGGCGATGTTTATTTTGAAATCAACAACTTAAAAAATCTTTTCTCTACCATGAAAAAAGAAGGCTGGGCACCTTCCTTTATCAATGAAAAAATTGATGAATACATTGCTGATTTGCCAACAAGAGAAGAGTACATTACCAAAAGAGCAACCAAGGAATTTAAAAAGGGAGATATACGGACCGATAAAATTGCTGAAGAAACAGAGAAGACAGAAAAATTACGAGCAGCGGTAAATGAATTTGACAATTACCAGCAACTGATGCGTGGCAAAAACCGCTACGATTTTGATGACATGATTAACTGGGTGATAAAGGTATTT
>JANPNY010000082.1:0-2031 GCA_031427745.1 Chitinophagaceae bacterium
CAGGGTGATATATCCACCCAAACTATGCCCGAAAAGGGAAACCCCCTCCGCCTCCGCCGGTTGGCGGAGGAACTTGAGCTCAAAATCTATTAAAGCTTTTATTGATTCTGCCATTCCTTCAATGCTCATGTCATCAATCAATTCAGATTTTCCGCTGCCAGGTAAATCAGGAATGATTAAATAAAAATGATCTTGCAAAATTTCAATTTGATTTTTCCAGATATCGCCATCTTCGGCAAAGCCATGGATTAAAACAACCGGCCGGCCTTTACCAATACTGCGGTAAAAGATTTTGGAGGATAGATATGTTATTGTTTTTGATTCCACGAATTAAATGAATTACACTAATTACACGAATTTAGTTCAATTCCATTTGTGTTAATTCGTGTAATTAGTGGCAAAAGATTTTTTTACGCTCCGGTAAATCAGCAATAAAACAATAGGCAATAACCCGTTGTTCATTTGCTGCGGTAAAAAATACCAGCTTATTAAAACGCCCATTAAAGCAATAGCCGTAAACTTAAAATAGTTTTTTACCCAACTCTTTTTATTGTTTACAAAAAATGCCATGACGGTATGCGTTGGCCATGCCCACAATAAATTAAAATTATTTTTGGTCATGCTGTGGTCGGTACCCACCCACATAAAAATTATTATGATACCCAAAACTCCGGTAAGGAAGAAAAACAAACCGTCAAAGCCCTGCAGGAATGCCTGGGCAATTTTATTTTTTACAAACCCCATTAAAACAATAAAAATTAATAATAAAGAAAAAACTACAAAGGGAGTAAAGAAAGTTTTTTTTGTATTATCCTCTGTTATAGGATATAAATTTTGTGATGATAAAACCATCGCCTGCTTACTGCTGTCCAGGCTTTTCATCAGGTTATCGGGCAAAAACTGCATGTACTCTGCAGTCATAACCCCATCTGTGGGTTGGCCCATTAAAATATCAATACCCAGTTTGCTCCAGCCTTTATGGTTTTTATCAAGATATTGGTGAATGGCCTGCCGGAATGTACTGCCCAATGACATTACAGGCTTTTTTGAAAATGCTGAATCGTGATTTTTTTTTAAGATATCACGCAGCCTGGTAGTACAGTTATCAAAAAAGAAATCGTATTTGTAGTATTTGTTTTCTTCTTTTAAATTTTCGTTTAAAAAACGCTGAATGATTATTTTTTCTTCGGCAGTTAAATTTAAAACCTGCTCGGTAATGCCCCTGTTGGTTGATTGGTAATCCTCTTTAAAATCGTTAAAATATTCTGCTGATACGTAGTACAATAATTTGCCTTGTACAAACTTTAGATAAAACCCGTCATCATCAAAATTAAAAGTGCCGTAGTTGTATACGGCATCACGCCAGCGGTCATTAAAAGCTTTACTGCTGTCAATTACCCGGTAGGCGCTGTGGCCAAAAGTAGCATAGAGTTCTTCGCCCGGTGTGCAGGTGAGCAACGAAATTCTTAAATGTGAACTGTCTTGAGCAAATGTGCTGATATGCCAATGTGCTAATATGCTAATGAAGAGAAGTCGAAGTAATAATTTTTTCATATAATTGTTGACCTCACCCCAACCCCTCTCCAAAGGAGAGGGAACTGGTATTTGGCAGACGTTAGTTTCAAAAATATTTTTTTTATCACAGCAAACAAATCGCTTAGTTAAAAGTTGAATAAAGATATACAGTACAAGAGTGCGACGCCAATGAAGCCAAATAGAATTAATCAGCCTGGCCCCAAAAAAAAATTAAACGAAATCTTTGTTTCAATCTCCGCAACACTCTTCGCTTAGTTAAGTTCCTCCGCCGCGGCGGAGGCGGAGGGGGTTCTTCTACCTTGAATAATTCGGCGCGTCCTTCGTTATCGCAATATCGTGTGCATGACTTTCCTTTATGCCTGCATTGGTAATTTTTACAAAAGTTGCTTTTTGTAATTCGCTGATATCTTTTGCGCCGCAATAACCCATACCTGCCCTAAGGCCACCAGTGTATTGCTGTACTACTTCACGCATGCTGCCTTTAAATGCAACACG
>JANPNY010000083.1:0-6691 GCA_031427745.1 Chitinophagaceae bacterium
TTTAAAAATGTCAACAAAAGAAACATATCAACATCCAAATGCACAAGGCTACTACGGCCCATTCGGCGGCGCATACATTCCGGAAATGCTGCATCAAAATGTGGAAGAGCTGCGGACAAAGTATTTGGAAATTATTTACGAAGAGGAGTTTCAAAAAGAGTTTCAATACTTGCTGAGAGATTATGTGGGCAGGCCAACGCCTTTATATTTTGCGGAACGACTGAGTGAGAAATACAAAACAAATATTTATTTGAAGCGGGAAGACCTTTGTCATACCGGAGCACATAAAATAAATAATACTATCGGGCAGATTTTATTGGCGCAGCGTTTGGGTAAGAAAAGAATTATTGCAGAGACAGGTGCCGGTCAGCATGGAGTGGCAACGGCTACAGTGTGTGCATTGAAAGGTGTGGAGTGCATTGTGTATATGGGCGAAAAAGATATTGAACGACAAGCACCGAATGTAGCGAGAATGAAAATGCTGGGTGCAACGGTGATACCGGCTGTTAGCGGCAGCAAGACTTTGAAAGATGCAACGAATGAAGCGATACGGGATTGGATTAATCATCCGGATGATACGCATTATATAATCGGTAGTGTGGTGGGGCCGCATCCTTACCCGGATATGGTGGCGAGATTTCAAAGTGTGATAAGCGAAGAGATGCGTAAACAACTTTTTGAGAAAACAGGTAATGAATTACCAACTCATGTAATTGCATGTGTGGGTGGCGGCAGTAATGCAGCAGGAGCATTTTACCATTTCCTTGATGAGCCGAGTGTACAGTTGATTGCGGTGGAAGCGGCTGGTCATGGTATTGATAGCGGTATGAGTGCAGCAACAACTGCTTTAGGCAAGCCGGGTATTTTGCATGGCAGTAAAAGTTTGCTGATGCAAACAGCAGATGGACAGGTGATAGAGCCACACAGCATTTCAGCCGGTTTAGATTATCCGGGCATTGGTCCTTTGCATGCTTACTTATATAAAAGCGGTCGGGGTATTTTCATGAGTGCTACAGATGAGGAGGCTTTGCTTTCCGCATTCGATATCAGTAAAACAGAAGGTATTATCCCGGCATTGGAAACAGCCCATGCTTTTTCGGTATTGGATAAAATGGAATTTGACGAAACAGATGTGGTGGTTATTTGCCTTAGCGGCAGGGGCGATAAAGATCTTGCAACCTACATGAACTACCTGTAATGGAAATTAACAAAGTAGAAATTATTGCTTACAACGATAGCCTGGCGGGGGCTTTTAAGCAATTGAACGAAGCCTGGCTTCAAAAATATTTTGAGATAGAACCCATTGATGTGGAAATGCTGGGTAATCCAAAGCAATATTTTATCGACAAGGGCGGTCACATATTTTTTGCAAAAGTTGGCGGTGAAATAGCCGGTACTTTTGCGTTGTTAAAAAGTAGTGATGATGTGTATGAACTGTCGAAAATGGCAGTAGATGAATTGTTTCAGGGAAAAAAAATAGGCAACAGGTTAATGGAGTTTGCAATAGCAAAAGCAACTGAATTAAAGGCTGCAAAAATTATCCTGTATTCAAATACTAAGCTACCGCCGGCCATTCATTTGTATCGAAAATACGGGTTTACAGAAGTACCGGTTATATCATCTGGTTATAAGCGATGTAATATTAAAATGGAATTAATTATCCAAAAAGAAAAATGAACAGAATCGATCAATTATTTGCAACCAAAAAAAGCAATATCTTAAATGTGTATTGCACTGCAGGATATCCGGCTTTAACCAGTACAACGGAAGTGTTAGCGGCCTTGCAAAACTATGGCGCCGACTTAATAGAAATTGGTATGCCCTACAGCGATCCGCTGGCAGATGGGCCTGTAATACAACAAAGCAGCATGGTTGCCCTGGAAAATGGTATGACCATTGCAACATTATTTGAACAACTGAAAAATGTAAGAAACCCCAGCGCTTCCTCTGATACGGTGGAGGTTTCTTTGCCAATTATATTAATGGGCTACATGAACCCTGTTTTGCAATACGGATTAGAAAAATTTTGCGAAGATGCGGAAGCCGTTGGCGTGGATGGAATTATTTTGCCCGACTTACCCATCTATGAATATGAAACCCAGTACAGGCAGCTATTTGAAAAACACAACCTGCATTTTATATTTTTAGTAACACCTGAAACAGCCGAAGAGCGCATCCGTAAAATTGATGCCTTAAGCAGCGGATTTATTTATGCGGTTTCATCCAGCAGTACCACAGGTAACAGCAAGCCAATAGAAGGGCAATCGGCATATTTTGAAAAGTTACAGGGCATGCAATTGAAAAACCCCATACTGGTTGGCTTTGGCATTAAAGACAAAGCAACATTTCAGGCAGCTTGCGCACATACCAACGGAGCCATTATCGGCAGCGCCTATATCAACGAATTAAAGCAAAACAGCCATATTGATACAGTTACTAAAGAATTCCTAAAAAAAATTCTGGCTTAATCCGTACCGTTTAATTTAGTTAATTTGCCGTTTAAGACAAAGCTTGGTACAGATTCCGATTAGCTGTTAACCCGAATTATTTACACAAAATAAATACAGACATTGAAAAAATTTTTCATCATCGCTTTTTTACTTCCTGCTGTTTGCATGGCGCAGCCTGCATCAAAAACCAACACCAAAGGGAAGCAAACAATGAGTTCTACCCAAAAAAAAGACAACAGTAAAAAAACCGCTACTTCTGTGGTTAAAGATGGTTTTACTATTGAAGGAGAGGTGACAGGTTTTGCAGATGGAACAGGTATCTCCCTCCTAAACGGACAAACCGGTGCGCCGGAAGCTGAAACAACCATTAAAGCCAATCATTTTTCTTTTAGAGGTAAGGTTGATGCACCTGAGTTTAAAATATTGATGGTGGATAAAAAGCCACCTTATATCACCATTTTTTTAGACAACAGCGAAGTAAAAATTAGCGGCACCAAAGAAGCATTTGATAAAAGCAGTGTTACAGGTTCTGCAACGCACAACGATTTTATGGCATTAAACCAATCGCTGGCGCCTTACCAAAAAGTATTTGCAGAAAATGCGCCCTACGATGCCGCCGCCATTGCAGGCGCCATACAGGTTACGGAAGATTTTGTGCAAAAGAATCCGACTTCTTTTATATCACCATTGGCTATTATACGTCGCACCCAATTGGCAGATGATCCATTTAAAACAGAAGCCCTTTTTAACCAGTTAACACCGGCTGTAAAAAGTTCAGCAATGGGCAATTACATTGCGCAACAGGTTGCCGATGCAAAAAGAAATGCAATAGGCACCGTGCTGGCAGATTTTACCCAGGCAGACACCACCGGAAAACCATTTACACTTGCATCTTTAAGGGGCAAATATGTGTTGATAGATTTTTGGGCAAGCTGGTGCAGACCCTGCCGCCAGGAGAACCCAAATGTGGTAGCTAACTTCGAAAAATTTAAGGATAAAAACTTTACCGTGCTGGGCGTATCGCTTGATAAAGCAAAGCCCTCCTGGATAGAGGCAATACATATGGACGGACTAAACTGGAGTCATGTAAGTGATTTGCAGGGATGGGCCAATGATGTAGCCAAACAATTTCAAATTCAAAGCATTCCTCAAAACTTTTTAATAGGCCCCGATGGAAAAATAATTGCTAAAAATCTTCGTGGACCAGCCCTGGAACAAAAGCTTATCCAGTTGTTACAGTAATTTTTTTTGGTTAACCAGCAGGTAGGCTTTGGGCATCTTTAGTGGCGTCGCACTCTTGTGCGGCATATCATTATTCAGCCTTTGTGAGCTGTAGCTGAAGTTATATTTTTTGGAAAGCCACTTCGCTTTTTTCAGCAAAATAATCTCGATCTTTTGAATAAGTGTAGGCATCATTCATTGATATTTGGAAGGCCAATATCAATGAATTAAATAATTGGCAGTTTGCACTTAATTTTTAACGGGTAATTTTTTGGTGGCCTTGGCTTTAGGCTTTGGTTTGGGGGCTGGCTTTTTTTCAACTGGCATGTCTTCAACCGGGCTTTTTCCTTCTTCTATGTTATCTTTTAATTTATCTTCAATTGTATTGCCCATCGCATCTTTTACGGGTTGAGGCATTGGTTCTGCTCCTTCTGCAGTTACCTGGTTAAACACTTTTTCTACATGAACCCATTTGCCGTTTTTCCATTTAAATCCTTCATAATCTCCATCAGGGATATAGGTCCATTTTTTTAATGGCTCGTTTGTTTCCGATTCCAGGTGCTCAGCAATAATCATTTGCAATTCGGGGTCGTAGGTAAGCCGGGTGCCGGCTGTTTTTTTATATTCAAGAATATGTCTGCTGGCAGCAGGCCTTCCGGTGCTGTCTTCTTCAAAGCTAAAAAGTTTGCCACCAAAAACAGGCTCCTCATTATCGAAGCTGAGTACTTCAATTATTTTTCTATTGCTGCGGATATTGTTTTCATCATAGCCTAACAAGGTGTAATAATTTTTATTCGTCGCCTTGGTTTCAATGATCTTGTAATACACAGCACCAATCCATCCTTGGTTGTTGGCCGTAGTATCAGCAAGCAGTTGGGTAACGTCCGATTTATCGATAAGCGGATATAATTTTAAGGAGCCATCCGGCATATTCATTTGTATAGCACCATGCTGCCGGGTAAGGTTTTCATTTACCACCATTTGCCAGGTAAAAATGCGGAAACTGTTATCCGGCGCATATAATTTGGAAATGGTAATTAAAGAGTCGAACGGATAATTAAAAGACCGGGGTGTTTTTAAAGCTCTTACAAAAAGCTTGGTAAACAAACTATCCGATTTAAAACGAGTGGCAGCATCAAGACCATTAATCAACTTATCAGCATAGCGCTTTAATGTATCTTCTTTAAGTTTTAACTCCTGCAGGTTTTGTCGGTTGGCCGGTTGAGCAAAGACGGAAAAAAATAAAACCATCAAAAAAACTGCAATACAATACTTCTTCATTCAATAAATTTAGACCAATACTTTTAATTAGATATTTTCAAAAGGAAATAAAAGAAAAAATTAACGAACAAACGTTGCTCCCATATATGGCAAGGCTGAATATCTTTTTAAACTTCCAGCGATTTTGCAAAATCAATTAATGACGGAAAGACAAAGTCTACCCTGTCATCCGCATCCGTTATTGTTTTGTTGGTGGTGGTTAAAAACACCGTAATAGCGCCGATATTTCTGCCAAATTCCATGTCACTCAGGCTGTTACCTACCATAATACTTTTTGTAAAGTCAATAGCCGGAAATTCCTGCTTTGCCTGCAATGCCATACCGGTATTGGGTTTTCGGCCCTGGCTGCTTGCGTCAATATCGGGACAAAAATAAACTTTGTTGATATTTCCTCCGGCTACGTCAATGCTTGTTTGCATTTGATCATGAATGTAATTTAAATCATCAACACTCATGTGTCCTTTACCCACACCCCGTTGGTTGGTTACAATAAAAGTGTGTTGAAAAAGCGCTTTAAAAATTGACATGGCTTCCAGTACCCCATCGTAAAAAACGAATTCAGCCCAGGTGAGAATGTATCCATCCATATTTTGATGGTTGATAACACCATCCCTGTCCAGGAAGAGTGTCCAGCTGTTATCGATATGGTCTAATTTCTTTTTCACAGAATCTCTTATGTTTTTTTGCCGCTGTTTAACTTCATCCGGCTTATCATCCCATTATTGTAGCATTAATCTTTACGGCCTATTTCCTTTTGCGCTCTTTCAAAATCTTCAGGAATACCAATGTCAATAAAATAGGCATCCTGAACCAATCCATAAAAATTTCCTTCCCCTACCAATAGTTCTAAATAATCCTTTTCCATCGAAAATTTTTCAGCAAAAGGTTGGGCCAAAAATTTATCTCTGTCTATGGCGTACACGCCGCCATTAATCAATCCCTCCTCAATCCATTTTTTTTCTTCGAACGAGGTGATACAATTACTTGTATCCATTTTAACCACGCCATAGCGTTCAAACTGTTGCATGGGTTTAAGGCAGATGGTGCAATGGGATTCTTTTTGTTGGTGCAGTTGCAGTAATTGCGGTACGTTGATGGAAAATAATGTATCACCATTTAACGCAAGCACAGTGGGCTCAGTCGCCATGGCACAAGCTTTGTAAATGGCGCCACCAGTGCCCAATGGTTCGTCTTCTATGGACAATTGGTAATCCAATGCCGGATAGCTTTCATGTAAGAATAATTGAATTGCCTCACTCATATAACCAAGCGAAAAAATGAATTTTTTAAAACCCTGCTGCTGCAAGTGGTCAATCACATAGTATAAAAATGGTTTGCCGGCCACCGGTGCCATGCACTTGGGTAAATCACTTACCACTGTTCTTAACCGGGTACCAAAACCGCCGGCTAAAATAATGGCTTGCACGCCTGTATCTCCCGATAAAGAACCAATGTTAGCATAGCTTATTGCGGAATCATTCATACTATTAAAAATTAGTTTTGTAATTTTTATTGTACCTGAAAAGCAGTAAATAAATAATTGTTAGAGGCCCCCCAACAGGTTGTAAATTGAAGTAATAAGCTTCTGTAAAATTCTTTACTGCTAAAAATTCATGTGTGGGTACACAAAATTCATCAAAGAAAATAATGTCTCCTTTTTTTAAATAGGGTGCCAACGATGTTAATGTGTAAAGTGTAGAAGAATATAAATCAGCATCCATGTGTACCACAGTCAGCTT
>JANPNY010000084.1:0-4840 GCA_031427745.1 Chitinophagaceae bacterium
GGAAAATGGCTGGCAGTATTGAACATAACTTCCAACCCTTCCAAAAATACCCGGATATCTTTTATCTCGCTGCCCGTGTGCATGTGTATGCCGGTAACATTGAGGTTGGTGGTTTTTACAATGCGTTCAATATGCCGCAGCTGGTGGATGGATATACCAAACTTGCTATCTATATGCCCGGTAGAAATTTTATAATTACCTCCCGCCATAATATGAGGGTTCAGGCGTATGCACACAGGATAGCTATTGCCATACTTATTGCCAAACTGCTCGAGGATAGAAATATTATCAATATTGATGTTGACACCTAATTCCTTTACTTCCACAATTTCATCAAAGTCCACACAGTTGGGTGTGTACAGGATATTTTGTTTATCAAATCCTGCCATCAGGCCAAGCCTTACCTCGTTTGCACTTACACAATCGAGGTTGGCGCCAATTGATTGTACATACTTTAATATGTTGATATTGGTGAGCGACTTGCAGGCATAAAAAAAACGGGCATTGCTGTTTTTAAAAGCCTTTTGTAGTTTCTTATACTGGTCTGCTATTCGTTCTGCATGATACACATATACCGGTGTACCAAATTCATTGGCAATATCAATTAATTGCTGATGGGTTAAATTTTTTACCATGTTGCGAAAATAAGTGTTTAATAAATGATACAAAAAAGCGTGACTGATAAATGCAAAAAGATAATTGAATGATGTCATTCAGCCAGCATCTGATAGGTTTAATGGTTTCAACTTTTGATTTAAATATTTAGGGTTAATAATTTAGTTCGAAAAGCCATTTCTGGTGAATAGCAAGTCTCTATTTTCTTTTTTTTCTTAATAAAAAAAAGAAACAAAAAAAATCAAGCCCGCCCGGCTGACACCAGTCGGACGGGGCTACATAAAAAAGGCTAAAAATTTAAATGTTTGTCTAAAATGAAATTAGCTCGAGCTGCAGAATATTTCCGTCCATGTGTGCAACTTACGGGCTAAAATCACATCCAGTCATTGGTAACAACAATTTCATTTCTTAACGACAATCATTTAAATTTTCTTAAAGCCTTTTTTATGAGGCCGGTCTTAAACATGCGAACCAAAAGATTTCAATTTTATTATTAAAAAATTGACATAAAAAAAGCATGAAATATTGATTCCATGCTTTCGAAAATTATGTTGTAATAATCTTATACTTCGGAATCTTCCCCCTGATTTTCTTCCTGTTTACTATCAACAATTACTTCATCTGTATTGGCTGTAAAGCTTCCGTCAGTTTCTCCGTTGGGGATTTCCGTAAATGTCGTATCGATCTCAATTTCTATTTTTTCTTCTATCATTACTTCAGGTGCTGCTGTGGCCACCATTTCATCCATCACTGCAGACTGTGCCACGACAGTAGCCTGCACCAGTTCCTCCATCATCACTTCGCTTATTTTGGGTAAATCGTCGGTGGAATTAATGCCAAAATAATCCATGAAGGATTTAGAGGTAGTGTAAATAAGCGGCTTGCCAACAGCAACTTCGTTTCTGCCGGCGATAACGACTAAATCTTTTTCCAATAATTTTTGTACAGCATAATCGCAGTTAACGCCACGGATAGCTTCTATTTCACTTTTGGTAATTGGCTGCTTGTAAGCAATGATGGCCAATGTTTCTAAAGCCGCTATGGATAAGCGTTTAAGGAATTTATCGCCATTTAGTTGGGCAACTGTTTTATGAAATTCTTTTTTGGTAAGAAACTGCCAGCCACCACCGCTTTGTTTTAATTCAAAAGCATAAAACTCGGCACTGTATTTTTCCTGGATACCTTCAACTGCCGCTTCCACCTGATCCAACGTTGCCCTATCATCGATAAAACCCAGCGCATTGTTGAGCAATTCTACCAACTCAATATTTGTCAACGGTTTTTCGCTGGCAAATATCAAAGCTTCAATATGTGGTATTATCTGGGAGAGTTCCATGCCTTAATCTCACAATGGAGATTATTATTTTGGTGGTTTAAAAATTGCCTGCATAATAATTATTATGCGGCTGTATTGCCCCTTTAGGGGATGGGGTTTATCCATTAAGAGCCGCAGCGCCACTTACAATCTCTGTAAGTTCTGTAGTAATAGCAGCTTGCCTTGCCCTATTGTAACTTAATTTAAGTGCCTTCAACAATTCATTTGCATTTTCGCTGGCTTTATCCATCGCTGTCATCCTTGCGCCATGTTCGCTGGCATTTGCATCAAGTACCGCTTTATAAAGTTGGGTATTTAAAATTTTAGGCATCAGTTCCACAATCAATACTGCCTGACTTGGTTCAAAAATAAAATCGGCTTTTTTGGCTTTGCTGGCAGAAGTGATTTTTTGTACCGGTAAAAACTGTTCTGAAACAAATAACTGGGTGCCGGCATTTTTAAACTCACTATATACCAGTTCAACCGCATCTACTTCTTTATTGGCAAAAGCATCCATTGCATATTTTGCGGCGGTTTGTACTTTTTCAAAACTAAGGCCGGTAAAAATATCCCAGTATTTATCAACTACCTGGAAGCGATTTTTATTAAAATGCTCATATCCCTTTTTACCTACGGGCAAAATTTGCACATTTCCTTTGGCTAATTGTGCAGCATATTTGTCGTTAATGGTCTGCTTGGCTAATTTAATGAGGTTACTGTTGTAACCTCCGCAAAGGCCTCTGTCGCTGGTAACAACAATAATCATCACCTTGTTAACAGCCCTTTCTGCAGCCAATGCCATGTTTACATCACCATCGCTGCTGCTTACAATATTACTCAGCATTTCCTGCAATTTTTTTGCGTACGGACGCATTTGTGTAATGGCATCCTGTGCCCTGCGTAGTTTGGCAGCGCTTACCATTTTCATGGCTTTGGTTATTTGCTGGGTGCCTTGTACACTTTTTATTCTGTTACGAACTTCTTTTAATGCTCCTGACATATCAAAATAAGTTTAGATTGATTGGTTCTGTTTTCGGTGTGCAAATGTAGGGCAAAAAAACCTACAATCATGAGGCCTTATCCACGAAAATGGCCGGGAAAAGTGACGATTGCCAGATTGGGTGGTTGGTAATGGGCGGTTTAAAGTAAAGCTGGGATGAATGAATGGGCATGTTTTTCGTTTTCGTTATCACAACTAAAGATTTTTTAAAATAAAGTCCACCCGTTCTTCTGGCTGAAGTACCGGAACCTGAATAACAGGAAAACCTAAAGATTCGTAAACCTCCATAAGCAAAGCATGGATTTTTTTTTGTGCCGCCGCATCTTCGGTTCGGGCATAATCCTTTACCAATGGCAGACAATCGAGAATGAAAACTTTTTTGTAGGAAACAGTAAGTAATGCCGCTGTTAACTTTTCATCTTCCGAAAGATTCAAAAAACGATAGTAAGCCAGTGCATCAGGAATTGCACGGTCAAGAAAGACAAGAACATCAGGGGAGATTTGATTCTCCTGCTCAATCTGCATATCCAGAACTCCCAATTGAAATTCTCTCTGATGTTTTCTAACCTCTTCAATACTTTTACCCATTAAGCGCTGTGTATCTAAGTAATGCCGGGCATGTTCAAAGGTTGTTATGTATCCCCTTTCTTTAAGCAGGTTAACGGTAGTAGTTTTACCGGAACCTGGCCCTCCTGTGATTACATACCAATTTGTTTGCCTTTGCCGATTATTTGTGATACTGTTTGTCATTATTTAAATTTGTAAAAGTTTTTATTATGATTGTCTTTGAGCAACTTTTAAACTAATTGTTTCCCATTACATTTTCATTCCTTCCATCGGATTTGCTCCCTGCTTAAAAATAAATTCACTGTTTAATAAATAGGCCCCGCTGATAACAACAATATCTCCTGATTGCAGGCCTGATTTTATTTGAACCCTGTCTCCATCTTCCATACCAATTTCAACCATTATACTTTTAAAAGAGCCTTTACCGGTTTGTACCCAAACAGATGTACCTGTGCCAGTGCGGAGTACTGCATCAGATGGTAAGGTTAAGGTGTTTACCTCTTTTCCTTTGATGGTTACATAAGCTGGCATGCCGGGTTTCAGCAGGTTTCCTGGATTGGCAACATTTACACGAAGGAGATTAATACGTGTTTGCGGATTAATTTCAGGGTTCATGAATTCAATCTTTCCGGTTGTTTGTTTACCAGGCAAATCAGGAAATTGAACGGAGGCAACTGTATGGTTATTTATCTGTGATAATTGTGAGGAATAAACCTGAGCCTCTACCCAAAGCGTTGATAAATCCGCTACACGAACAATTGTTCCTCCTTCTGTAGCATATTCACCTTCACTTAAATCTAATGAGATAATATAACCTGCTGCAGGGCTATAAAAAGTAGTAACAGGAGTGGTTGTTCTTTTTACCGCTATCTCCCTGATTTGCGTTTCTGATAAACCCCATAACAAAAGTTTATTTTTTGCACTTTGTACCAATTCAGTAAAATCAATAATTGAATTTTCCAGCACTTGTTGTTTTTGCAATGCCAGCATATATTCCTGCTTTGCATTGTTTAGTTCTTCACTGTAGATGTCAAATAACTTATCTCCTTTACGAACATAGTCACCGAGGTTCTTAAAATACAGCCGTTCAATTCTACCCATCACCCTTGCACCCACCGCATTAATTTTCCGTTCATCGGTATTCAGTATTGCAGTAAGTACCATCTGTTCGCCAATCATACCAGTTCGTATTGTATCTGTTAAAATATTACCCAATTTTATTTGTTGTTCGCTCAGTTGCACTCCCTCGTTTTTAGATGTGGCAGTCTTTGTGACTTGTATCAGTTTCATTCCACAAATAGGGCAATTACCGGGTTTATCCAGCATTACTTGTGGGTGCATAG
>JANPNY010000085.1:0-4248 GCA_031427745.1 Chitinophagaceae bacterium
ATTTGTTGGATAATTTGTCATGCTAATTGAGTTTGTTGTTATTCACAATTAGTACAACTTGTACGGCAACAAGCGATAGCTTTTTTATACACTTATTCACATCAAATAAATAATCCAAATAATATTAGACAGCTTCTAAGGCTGCTCTTTTTTGTTTTGCCCAATTAGCTGGTACAAATTTCAGAAATTAAAAAATAATGGATGCTATTACTAAATGCTGTATTAAAAGCGCTTAAATAATTCGCACCCAAGACCTCACCCCTAAACCCTCTCCGAAGGGAGAGGGGAACTTGACCCTGCTACTGCAAGGCTCTTATTTTTTGACGGTCAATATTTTATACACGATCAATTTTCTACAGGTTTACATTTACACCTGCCATACAATTAAATCTGCGACTGTTATAGCCATACAAATCAAAGTACAACTGGTTGGTAACATTGCGGAGATCAACAAATATTTTTATTGCCGGCGAAGCCTGGTAGGCTGCGTAAATGTCTATATTGTAATATGCTTTCAGGTCTTTAATTTCTGTTTTAAAAGTGTTTGGATTAAAATACACGTCCTGCCTTTTATCTACCCATCTTAAACCAATACTGGTATACAGCTTTTTGGTAGCCTGGTAACCAATAGTGGTATTGATAGCATTTTTTGGTCTGCGGTACAAATTGTAAAAGCTGGTGTCTTTGCCCTGTGTGGTGGTTTTAATTTTACCATTCACAAAAGCATAGTTAGCCGTTATACTCCATTTTTCTGAAAGATGAAAACCTGCTTCCAATTCCAAGCCATTATCTTGTTGTTTATCTGCATTGTCGTACTGCCCGTACGGTGGCACAAACAAGGATTTAAAAATAATTACATCCTTAATGGTACGGTTGAAATAAGTAGCCCTCACATTAAAAGTATTACCAGTATTGGCATACTGAATACCTGCTTCGTACGAGTTTGATTTTTCCGGTTTCAGCTTTGTATTACCATACTCAGAAGCAAGATTGTACAAGGTTGGAGCCTTAAAACCTGTTGCGATATTGGCAAATAACTTTAGTTTTTTATTGATGAGATAAGATGGATTGATGGAGTAAGTAACGGCAGTTCCAAATGCTGAATGATGGGTAAAACGACTGCCGATTTCTGCATTAAAATCACCCAATGATTTTACCAGGAAAGATGCGTACCCACTTACTTGTGAGGCATGCAGGCTGTCATCGCCCAGGTTGCCAAAAGTAGATTGAATATTGGCTTTTTGTTTGCGAAAATCGGCTCCAATTAATAAGCCCACATGTTCTTGCAAATTTAGATTGCTGTATGCTTCTCCAAAAAGAGAATTGCCTTTGTATGTAGCATTGTAAGGATCGTAATCGTTCGGGTCTTCAGGAATATTTCTTGCGTCATCCAGTTTTCGAATCGTATTATTCAGGTTTAGATTTACAGTAAAAGTTCCTTTTGCAAACTGGTACAACGAATGTAAACCTGCCTGCCAGTTTTTATTTTCGATGATGTTATTTTTATCGTCTGCAAGTGCATCATCATCCACATCCGCTTTGTATTGATTGTAGCGGCCGGTAAAACGCAGCTGCCAGTTTTTGGTTGCTTTTGCGGTAATGTTTAATCCAACCGCATCCTGGTTTATCCCATCTTTATCAAAGTTTTTATTACCGGCAATATCCTGCGCAGCAGAAAAACCATTGCTGCTTAGTTTTGAATATTGTAGGTTATAAGTAACCGCATCCACCGTACCGGAAACGCCGGCAGTTCCTTTAAACGTACCATAAGTTCCACCTGCTGCAACAGCATTAAAGCCTGCTTTTTTATCGCCGTTTTGTTTTTTGGTGATGATATTGATAACGCCTGCCACAGCATCGGAACCATACAAAACAGATTGTGCCCCTTTAAGAATTTCTACTCTTTCTATTTGATCAATTGCAAAATGATTGAGGTCAAATGCACCTGTAATACCGGCGGCATCGTTGGCAGGTACACCATCAACTAGTATCAATGTGTTGGCAGCTGCTGCGCCACGCATGTACACCGTTTGATTGGTGCCCGGTGCATTTTGCGATCCATTGATAATTACACCAGCCTGTTCATTCAATACCTGCATCAACGTTCGGCCGGTATTGTTTTCTAACTGTGCCCGGGTAATTACGGTTAATACCTTACCGGTACTGCTTTGTTTTTGTGGATACTTGTTGGCAGTAATTACTACTTCATCTAAGTTGCTGACAGTGCTGTCTGCTGCTTGTACGTGGGGCCTTTGTTGCGCCTGCAAATGGTTGCTGAATAAAACAGCAGCCACAATAAAAATTTTCTTTTTCATGTAATAGAAAATGTTTTTTGTAACTGCTTCCGTGGAAAAATGGTAATGGGTTTGCACACCAATACCTTGAAATATAAATGCCTTGCAGCGCTTACACTCCATGCCTTTCGCCCGAAAGCCGTGAATGATAAATATGCTTGCTGGCAGGTCTTCTGGCTTACCCGGATCTGATGGCCTTCCCATCCCAGCTTTAGAGACAGTGGCAAAGTTTATCAGAACCTTTATTATCCCCGTTTAGGGGATAAGGGTTTACAGCTACGGGGATAGCGCCGGTCTTTCACCGGACTTCCCTTTTAATTCTCCGTCGTGAGGCGGAGAAACCAACAGCCCGGCAAAAGTGCTATTATAATTTTCATCTGCCAAATTAATAACTGCACTATTGCCACAAAAAACAAAAGCCACTGACTGGCAGTGGCTCTTGGGGAATTATTTTCTTTTAGTTATTCATCCGCCTTTTTACATTCGCCGGCAATATTGTGGAAAATTTCATGTGCTTCGGTTATCAAATGCGTTAAATCTTTGTCGCTCATTTTAGCATCTACATATTTTTTAATACTGGCGCATTGCTTTACCAGTTTCTTTAATGCTGCTGTAGTTTCTGTTGGTTTGTAATTGGAAGGTATTGCAGAAGCCTGCCAGTTTTTAGCAGCATTGTAAAGGCTATCGGCTTTTTCTTTTAGTGGTTGCAGGTTGCCCTCTTCAGCAGGATGGAAAGTAGCAGCCATATAGGAATGAAATGTTTTCATCTGAGGCCAAACAGCTTTTTTTTTCTGGGCAAAAATAGTTACTGGTAGTATTGCCAACAATAATATAAGTACTTGAATTGTCTTTTTCATTCAAATTTATTTTTGTAAAAATAATCAATAGCAAGTGCCGATACATTGATTTTTTCAAAATTATCACGATTGATTGTACAGCGTGATGAAGAAAATTATAGTCATTTAATAAAGACAAACCATTTGAAAACCTAAAGGCTCTTTTACAGCATTTTAAAAATGTTTCCTTTATTAATCGTTAGTCAGGCGTAAACAACAATCACTACACAGTAATTAATGCACTTATTTGTTGAACTTACAGTTCATTAAGTTTTATATTTCCTTTCGAATAAGTTTTTCCACAGCTTCACGAAATGTTTCACCAACAGGTAATTCTACTTCTTTTATAAAAATATTATTCTTACGAACTGCTGTTATTTCAGAAATGGCAACTAACCAGGATTTATGGATTCTTATAAATTTATTTTGTGGCAATTCAGACTCTATTGCTTTGAGACTTGTTCTCACAATCAAAGGCTTTTTTGTGCTTTTAAGGTTTACTTTAATATAATCTCTTAATCCTTCAATCCAAATAATGTCTTCAAACATTACTTTAACCAGACTGTAATCAACATTTAAAAAGAAATAGTCTTTTGATGGAGGTACAATATTCTGTTTTTTTACTGCTTTGCTTCAAAAGCCGTAGTCGTCATATAAATCAAAAACCTCTTGTTTAATGTCTTCTTTCCTCTTTCATGGTTGTTCAATTTGTAGTTTACAATTTGTTCGAATTGTACTGTTTAATTTAGACAAAGGCTTTTCTCGCTTCTCTGTCAGGATCGTTCTTTAATTCGGACTGATCATCAAGAATCATCGTTTCTCCCTTATTCGTTGAATAGTTCGCCCAAGCTGGAAGTCCTCCTCCGTTTGGATTACCGGTTTGCATGAATTTAAGTAAGGTGTCCGCCATCTTTATCGAAAGTTTAGCGGGCCTTAAACCACCTCCCGTATGCGTGTACATAAGATCAGTGTTGTTAAACCAAAAGCAAATGTCAAGGTTGTGAAAGGAACGCATCCGATTGTCAAACAAGGGCGGTTGCCATCCAAACCAGGCGAGATAAACCGCGGCATTTTGCCTGGACTTTGTGTCGGCAAGTGTGATGGCGTTTTGCCGGTGG
>JANPNY010000086.1:0-3086 GCA_031427745.1 Chitinophagaceae bacterium
AATCACCCATTGACCATTTACCATTGTCTATACAACCATTCACTATTGACCATTCACTATTCACCATTGACCATTCACAACTCACTATTCACCATTGACCATTCACCATTCACTATTCACCATTGACCATTCACTACCCCATCATCTTCGCTACCATTTCTCTCATTAAAGAGGCGTCGGAAGTGCCGGTATCATTGATGCCCACACTTTTAAGGTTGTACTCATGTAATAAAAGCAATACTCTTTCCACCCCCTCGTAGGAATATTTCTTTATTGCAACTAAGGCATCTTTAGCAGCAAAACTGTTGTTGTAAAACATTGGCTTGAGGGCGTTTTCACTTTTATCTGCCATGCCAAAAATGGCATAAAGCTTACTAAAATAGTTATAGATAGCAGGCAGAACAGCCTGAATAGGCCCGGCCTTGGGATTTCCTTCAAAATAATTAATGATGCGAATGGCTTTTACCAGGTCTTTTTTGCCAATGGCATCCTGAAACTCAAAAGCGTTGTATTCTTTACTTACGCCAACATATTTTTCAATATCATCTTCGGTAATACTTTTACGCTGGCCCAGGTTTACAGCAACTTTTTCTATTTCGTTAACAATACGGCTAAGATCATTACCCAAATGTTCTGTCAGCAACACTGTTGCTTTGGCATTCATTGTAAGCTGTTGCGATTGCATATAACTGTTTACCCAGTCTACCAGTTTGTAATCCCGTATTTTTTCTGAAGTAAATATTTCGCCATTTTTTTTGATGGCCTTGTAAAGGGCTTTACGTTTGTCCAGCGTTTTTTCTTTATGACTAACCACAAAAATGGTAGATGCAAGGGGATTATTTACATACTGCTCCAGTTTTTCAATATCCCTCATGTGTTGAGCTTCTTTGAGCAATACCACCTGCTTTTCAGCAAACATGGGGTAACGCATGCAGGCATTTACGATGTCGCTCCAGTTGGCATCCTTGCCATAAAATACCGTCAGATTAAAACTTGCTTCGCTTTCCGGTAAAATTTTATGTTCTGCATAATTCATCACAAGGTCAATGTAATAATCTTCCTCGCCTTCCAGCCAATACAAAGGCTTACAGAGCTTGTTTTTCCAATCGCCTAAAATTTTCTCTGCTGACATAATGCTGCAAATGTATGCTTACACATTAGAAATAAAAAAGGGAGAAATACACATTCTCCCATTTGATTTTTTAAGCATTAAAACTGGCAGTGGTTTACCATTAAACCATATTGCAGTTATGTTATTATTTTTGAACGATCACTTTTAAAGAAGTTGATTTATTTTCCGGGCTAATTAACTGGAGTTGATAACTGCCGCTTAATAAATCTTGCGAAGACTCGATTGAAACAGTAGCTGAACCACCCTGGTAACGAATGGTGCTGGTAGTGATAGTTTGTCCTTCATTATTCAATAACCTTATTTTGTACAGGCCTGTTTTGCTATCATTTATTTGTAATTTGATTGTATTGGTAGTAACCGGATTGTTGATTACTGCAATTTCTTTTGTACGGTTAAATACCTTAATATTAACCAGCTTGCTGTAAGCTACAATTCCATTATTGCTGATACTTTTTATTCGATAAAAATAATCTCCTGAAGCAGGATTTGCATCTACCCACCTGTACTCAATTGCACCGGGATTGTTGCCTTTACTTTTTAAAATGCCGATGGTGGAAAAAACGTTACTCTCATCTGCTCTCTCTATCTCATAGCGATTGATGTTAAGTTCATCCGAAATTTTCCAATCCACTTTAATATCATTTTCAGCCATCTTACCATTAATAGCTACGTAAGTAACAGAGGGCTTAAATATCAACCTAAATCTGTCTGCAGCAGCGGATAAGCTGTTGGATGTGATACTGAAATCATACTTCGTAGTGTCTTTAAAATTCACTGGAGATTTGGTATTTAAAAATAAATCTTCCAGAAAACCTGCAGTACCAGCTGGTACGATTATTCCATTCATCACTAGTTCAAGCTGATAGCTTTTTTGTTTCATCTGGCTCATCCTGAATGCAATGGTATCTGTTTTATTGATCGTTTGCCTTTTGTTAAGGGCAAGCGTTTCACCGTTAGAAAGTATTCCAAAATTCTCGGCAAAATTTTGCATTTTATTCATATCCAAACCATCATTTTTGTTGCTGTAAGCGGAATCAAAAATGACCAACGCACCATCGTTTATTGAGACTGAATTGTCCGCATTTTTCGCCAATAAACTGATGCGTAATTGCTGGTTTTGTTTTGCGGGCCTGAATTGTTTATTATCACTGCTGGTTGATTTGTTTGATTCCAGCATGGTTATTTTAGTAGCAGCCCCGTTGTAATTAATTACAAAGGCAGTACCGGACTGGATATCACCGGTGGTGCTGATAGTACTGCCGGCAACTGTTTTATCATAGGAAAGTGTGCTGCTATTATAGCTAAGCCCTACCCAACCCCCAACACCGTTGCTGCCGGTAATATTTGGATCCCATATATAAAAGCTATTTAAAAACGCAGCGCTTGTATTGGCACTGTTGTTTACAATTTTTTTAAAATTTATTGCAGAAGGATAAGGATTTGAAATAACCCTCCAATTAGAAGAACCAACAGTGTAAGTTGTTCCTAATGCAACGTCTGTTTGTCCAACATTAAGATTACCCTTTGTACGCAACACAGTGGGCGAAGCAGCTGCACCGGTTCCCGATGAAAGTACCGTGCTGCGATCCCCTCTCAGAAAAAGAAAATATCCAGGCTGATCAGCAACATTTCCAGCATTGGGCGTAGAAGCATTATTGGTGCCGGTTGGTACACCATTCCAGCCGGAGCTGATTAAATAGCGGATAGAAGTATTCCCATTAACACCCTGATCGTAGCCATTCGTTGCAGGGTTTCCGAAAGTGATGTGGGTGCCATAGCCCGGATTGGGATTGCTAACTGAACTCACGGTTGCAGATCTTCCACCTTCCTGCCATGACGCACTGATGGTTACGTTGCTGGCTTTGGTAACGGGTGCAGATAATAAGCGCCATGCTCTTTTACCAGGTATATATCTTTCAATTACCACTTTGCCGCTGATATTATTGCCAGTATT
>JANPNY010000087.1:0-10553 GCA_031427745.1 Chitinophagaceae bacterium
CAATAATTGTGCAGTTGTCAAAAGTTTCAATCTCGGTGGAGCGCACGTTTATTTTCTTAACAATACCCTCGCCATCATTCGTTACAATCCAGTCACCAACGCGGATCGGGCGTTCTGCCCCCAATGGGCTTATAAAACAAATTAAAGGGTTATCCGTTAACTTTGTAAACAATTTTAAATACAACTAGTATGATCAAGACAGGCAGTACTGTTATCAGTATATATACAGAAATGACACCCAACCCTGAGACAATGAAATTTGTTGCCAACAAATTATTGTATCCCGGCAAAAGCATCGATTATCCGGACGAGGTTAGTTCAGCATCCTCTCCTTTGGCGCAGGAGTTATTTACTTTTCCGTTTATAAAATCGGTATTTATTGCAAGTAATTTTATTACGCTTACAAAAACCGGCGAAACCGACGATTGGCATGATGTTATACCAGCAATTAAACAATTTTTAAAAGAATACCTTGAAGAAGGCAAAGCGGTAGTAAATGAAGAAGCCATCGCAGCAATGAAAACAGAAAGCAGCAATGCTGTAAATGCAGACGATGATGATGTGGTAAAACGCATTAAAGAACTGCTGGAAAATTATGTAAAACCTGCAGTAGAAATGGATGGTGGCGCAATTCAATTTAAAAGTTACGAAGATGGTAAGGTAAACCTGATGTTGCAGGGAAGTTGCAGTGGATGTCCTTCTTCGATGATTACATTGAAATCTGGTATTGAAGGTATGATGAAACGTATGATACCGGAAGTGAAAGAAGTGGTGGCTGAAGCAGAATAAACGCTATCCTCTAAAAGAGTGTAAACCAATAAAATTATTAAGCATCTCCGGTAGATGCTTTTTTTATTCCATGAAATGATGTACTGCTGAAGGCACCATCTTTTATTAACTTTTAAAGTGGATAGAATAATTATGTATATTTTTCCATTGCCCCAACTTAAGAGTAAAGGAAGATAACAGACAAATTATACAACAGTAGTGTGAACAAAAAAGATAAAATCTAAATGAACTTTACAGAGATATGGCAGCAATTTGCAGCTGGAATGAAGCAGACAGGCTGGATAGAATACATTGCTGTTTTTGCTGGTATAGCAAGCGTTTGGTACTCGAGAGCAGAAAATATTTTGGTTTATCCTGTAGGGCTTATCAACACCATATTTTATGTTTATTTAAGTTTTAAGGGGCAGTTATTGGGTGAGGCATCGGTGAATTTGTATTACACTATCATGAGTATTTACGGGTGGTATTTGTGGAATAAAAAAAATCAGCAACAGGAACATATTGTCCGCATCACCCATTCCAATAAAAAATGGTGGCTTTACCAATGCATATTCTTTGCGGTTTTTTACATCATCATCTTTGCATCACTCACTTATCTAAAAAAGAATTTTGCGCCCGGCACTATTCCATGGGCCGACGCCTTTGCTTCTGCCACTGCTTTTACAGGCATGTGGCTTATGACTAAGAAAAAAGTTGAAAGCTGGTACTGGTGGATTGCTACGAATATAGCCTCCATTCCGCTGTACTTTGTAAAGCAATATGTATTTACGAGTGTGTATTATTTTGTATTATTGATAATGGCAGTGTTTGGATTAATAGAATGGATTAAGAAGGCCAATTCAAATTTAAAATAGATTACTGTTATGGACAAACCATCAACTTACTGCGAAGCAATAGGCTTTATGAAGGAGGGGAACCTACATGTTCATAAGGAATACCACGACCTGTATTATGGTTTTACCATTGACGATGACGATGAATTGTTTTGTCGCTTAGTGCTGGAGATTAACCAGGCGGGCTTAAGCTGGACCACCATTTTAAAAAAGCAGGTTGGGTTTAGAGAAGCCTATCATAATTTCAACATTACGAAAGTTGCAACTTACAATGAAAAAGATGTTGAACGGCTGATGAATGATGCCAATATTATCCGCAACCGTTTAAAAATTAATGCGGCAATTGAAAACGCCAGAACCATCCTGGAAATACAAAAAGAGTTTGGGTCTTTTAAAAACTGGCTCAATCAGCATCACCCAAAAACAAAACCAGCATGGACGTTGTTATTTAAAAAAACATTTCGTTTTACCGGCGGAGAAATAGTGAATGAGTTTTTGATGAGCACTGGTTATTTGTCGGGAGCACACCATGAAAATTGTCCTGTATTTAAAAAAGTAATAAAGGCTAAGCCAGCCTGGAAAAGACAATAAATTATGCCAAAAAAAATTGTTGTAATAGGGCCCGAATCTACCGGTAAAAGTACTTTGTGCGAAATGCTGGCAGCACATTACCAAACAGTATGGGTAAAAGAATATGCACGTGAATATCTATTGAAGAACGGAACCGCCTACAGTTTTGAAAATTTACTGGCTATAGCAAAAGGGCAAATTGCTTTGGAAGATGCAGCCCTGCATTCATTTAGTAACAACCCCACTTTCCTTGATATTAAAGCCCCAAATTCACCATTCACTATTCACCATTCACTATTCACCATTCACGATTCACCATTGACCATTGACCATTCACCATTCACCATTCACCATTCACCACTCTTTCTCGACACAAATATGTACGTAATGAAAGTATGGTGTGAGTTTGTATTTGATAAATGCCATCACTGGATTTTAAACCAAATTGTAGAAAGAAAATACGATTTGTATTTACTCTGCAATATCGATTTGCCCTGGGTTAAAGACGAACTGAGGGAGTATCCAGATTTAGTAACAAGAGAAAAATTATACCATCATTACAAGGACATTATGATCAATCAAGAGGTCCCATGGATTGATATCAGTGGCACTTATAACGAACGCTTGCAAAAGGCGATAAAGGCTGTTGATGCTTTACAACAAATCAATTTGTAACGTTAAAGCTCCGTTTGTACCGACACTAAAAACATTAGCTGCTTATCTTCGTAACCCATGAAGCGGATCAACTACATTTATTTTACCTGTATCATTTTTTGCTGCTCCTGCGCCAGCAGCTACAAAACTTACCAGGCAGATAGAAAGTTTTCAAAAAGGGAACTTCAGCAGGACTACACATTGCTTAGAAATATCCTGGAGCAAAAGCATCCTGCTATTTATTGGTACACGCCAAAGCAACAAATGGATTATTACTTTGATAGTTTGTATAATAATATTGCAGATAGCATGACCGAATTGCAATTTGGCTGGAAAGTAATTGCGCCGATTACGCAAAAAATTCACTGCGGCCATACTACTTTTAGCATGAGCAACAACTGGAATCGGTTTATAAGGAATAAGCATATACCATCTTTTCCATTGTTTGTGAAAACCTGGCCCGATACAATGGTGGTAACTGCCAACCTCAATAAAAAAGATACAATTTTTAAAACCGGTACGGTAATAACTGCCATCAACAATGTACCTGTAAAAATATTGCAGCAGCAAATGTTTCAATATCTGCCTGCAGATGGTTATGCTAACAACATAAACTACATCAGGCTAAGCAGTAATTTCCCCTACTTTCATCGCAATATATTGGGCGTTTTTAAAAATTACCGGGTGGGCTTTATTGACAGCAGCGGCGCTTCAAAAACAGCTTTGTTACCCATGTGGAGCCCGGCACCGGATACGGTAAAGGGCCATAAGAAAAAAATGGATATCATCGCTGAAAAAAGATTCCCGAAACAACGAAAACAGGAAAGAAGAGAAAGCTACCGGTCGCTGGAAATAGACAGCAGCTTAAACACAGCCACCTTTACCCTTAATACGTTTAGTGGCGGCGGCGGCAGACATTTGAGAAATTTTATTAAGCAAACGTTTAAAAAATTACGGAGAGATAGTATCGAAAACCTGATAATCGATCTACGTAGCAACGGCGGCGGAGATATTGATATTTATGCCTTACTTACCAGGTACATTCGCAATACGCCCTTTAAGGTATCCGATTCTGCTTATGCCGCCGCAAAGTCGTTAAAGCCGTATGGCCAATACATCCACCAAAGGGTTTTAACCAACCTTGGCCTGTTTTTTTTAACAAAAAAAAGGAAAGATGGTAATTTTCATTTTGGCTTTTATGAACGACATACGTATCAGCCAAAAACCACCAACCATTTTAATGGTAAAGTTTACGTACTCATAAACGGACCAACTTTTTCTGCATCAACCTTGTTTTGTCATGCGGTAAAAGGCCAGCAAAATGTTATCCTTGCCGGCGAAGAAACCGGCGGCGGCTGGCATGGCAACAGTGGTATTATGATTCCGGATATTACCTTACCTGTTACAAAACTTAAAGTGAGACTACCCTTGTTCCGGATAGTGCAATATAACCATATACCCAAAAACGGGCGTGGTGTTGCACCGGATATTTACATACCACCAACGGTGGAAGGCGTAGCAAAATCTTTGGATGGAAAGATGTTGATAGTAAAAGGGCTTATAAAAAGCGGGCAGCAGTAATTAAGACGTTTCTATCTGTACAAAGCCAATATTTTTTCCAAATGGCCCAGGCGGCCTTTTACTCAATTTTTACCTTGCAGTTATTCACATCTTCCTTCAAATTTTTTTTATCTTGAAGTAATTATAAGCAATCTTTTATCTTTGAATTGAATTAAAACTATTTTATGAAGTTTATTGTGTCTTCTTCTGCCTTGCTTAAACAATTGCAGCAAATTAACGGTGTTATTAATGCCAATACAGTATTGCCTATTCTGGAAGATTTTTTGTTTGAAATTGAAAAAGATAAGCTTACAGTTGTAGCTACAGATTTGGAGACAGTAATGAAAGTGCATCTTGATATTGAGGCAAAAGAAAGCGGCAAGGTTTGCATTCCCGCAAAAATATTGATAGAATCGTTGAAGAACCTTGCAGAGCAGCCTCTTACTTTTAACGTTGATATTAAAACCTTTGCCATTGAACTTACCAGCGACAATGGTAAGTACAAGGTGATGGGTGAAAATCCGGATAACTTTCCAAAAGAGCCGGTAGCCGATAATGCCAATTCCTTTACAATGACATCAGCTGCATTGGTTACAGCCATCAATAAAAGTTTGTTTGCTGTAAGCAATGATGATCTTCGTCCGGCAATGACAGGTGTATTTTTTGAGCTGGATAAAAACGGCCTTACCTGTGTGGCTACAGATGCACACCGCCTGGTAAAATACAAACGCAATGATGTTGCTTGTCCTAAAACGGATACGTTTATTGTACCCAAAAAACCATTGAACCTTTTAAAAAGTGCGTTGCCGGTTAATGAAGATGAGCTAACCCTTTCTTACAATAGCAATCATCTTTTTGTAAAACATGGCGGTACAGAATTAGTGTGCCGGTTGATTGATGCCCGTTTCCCTGATTATAAAGTTGTAATACCGGTTGACAATCCTTATAAACTCACCGTCAATAAAGTTGATTTTCAAAACGCTTTACGCAGGGTGAGTGTATTTAGTAACAAAAGCACCAACCAGGTTGCACTAAGTATTACCGGCAGTGAATTACAGCTTGCGGCACAGGATGTTGATTTTAGTTTTGAGGGCAACGAAAGAATGGCTTGCCAGTACGATGGTGAAGATTTACAGATAGCGTTTAATGCCAAATTTTTAATAGAAATGCTGAATGCAGCAGAAACACAAGAAATCAATATTGAATTAAGCACTTCCACTAAGGCAGGTATTATAAAGCCAACCGAAGAAGATGCAAACGAAGAATTACTGATGCTGGTAATGCCGTTGATGCTGAATAATTAAAATTATAAATTCGTATTTATAAACCGGGTTTTAAACACCCGGTTTTTTTATGTGCAGCCCTATTTTTCAGGACCTTTCAATTTTTAATTACCGGTTTTCAATCGGGCTTTCCCGAATTTTATTTAACCTCTCTCCCTTTCCAGCTATAACTACCAAACTTGCCCAACCAACCAGCAACCACCGTATAAAAAATATGAAAGGGCTGAGCAACCGGAAAATAAAAAAGCAGTTTGCTGTTACTAAAGAAAGCCGCTACCGGAAAAAGAAACAATAACTCCACCAGTGTTTTGGCGACAATCAATACAAGCGTATAATATAAAATAGAAGTAGAAAAGAATGATGCAATCATTAAACCCAACAGCCAAAGGTTAAAAAAATACACCAGCAGCAGTACAGCAAAAATTCTTTTATCATCATATTTATCTGCCTTGCTGGCCCAACGGATACGTTGATTGATAAAGGCTTTCAGGGTAGGTGCAGGTTGTGTTTGCACAATCACTTCCGGAGATTTAATAAACAAAACTTTTTCGGAGTGCAACGAAAATATCTTGTGCATCAACAGCATATCGTCGCCACTGGCTATATCATCAATTCCCTTAAAGCCGCCTACCTCGTTAAATACTTTTTTAGTATAAGCAAGGTTGGCGCCATTGCACATGCTATGAGCTTTTTTATAAACCGAAGCACCGGTTATACCCTGTAGTACCATAAAATCTAATGACTGAAAAATAGATAATAATTTAGTGCCCAAGTCACCGCCTTCTGTTACAGGAAGAAAAGCTACCGGCATTACCATCAATGCAGTATTGGATTGGCGGTAAAATCGGGCGATAGTTTGCAACCAGTTTTTATGCACTAAACAATCGGCATCAGTAGTTACCATTAATTGACCAGCAGCTTGTGATACGGCAATTTCAATGGCCTTTTTTTTATAAGAGTTAATAATTCCATTTTGTAAAAAATCCTGCAAAGAAATAAGCCGGATGTTTGTTGCCGGATAAGTTTTTACAATGGTTGCTGTATCATCTGTAGAGTGGTCATCTATTACCAGTACCTCATACAAATGCGCAGGATAACTTTGCTGGCAAATAGAATCGAGGCAGGATTTGATGTTTGCAGCTTCGTTTCGGGCAGGAATAATGATGGAAATTTTAACTGAATCTTCCTCCGACAATGGAGCAGGTGCAGGTACAAAATCAGGCATTTGTTTCCAGCTTACCGTATAGAAAATAATCAGTAGTGCATAGCCTGCAAAAAGTAATAAGGAAATAATAAACACAACCTGCATCATAGCATTTCAAAGGTAGGGTGTATATTGATTGGTAAACATTTCTTTGAAAGGCATTGCTGGATAGGATTTTTTTACTTACAGAAAATAATTTTTGATATCAGGCCTTTTTAGTGGAAGTAAAGTTTTTTTCATACAGCTTAATCCATTCTGTAACCGTTAGTTTACCAGCTAATTCCCCGATCAAATCAAATGGAATATTTGCTGGTTTTTTAAAACGGATACAACTTTTGCCCATATCCAATTTGCCGCTTACCCGTTTGCTATACTCGTTAGTAAACCATTTTAATAATTGGGTATTTGCATAAATACCCATGTGATATACGGCAATAAATTTTTTTTGCGATGCAACATTCATATAAGGTAATGGCAACGCAGGCGTGCAATGATAACCCGCAGGATAAAGGCTATGCGGTACAACATAACCTATCATACCATAACTCATTTGTTCAACAAATCCTTTAGGAAGATTTTTAAGAATTGCTTGCCTGATTTTTGAAATAGCTTCCTGCCTGTCCTGAGGTAATGATGCCATGTATGCTTCTACTGTAGTGGCGTTGGATTGCATAAAATATGTTTTAAATATAAAAAATATGCTTAGGGAGTAATCGAATGCAGCCCTATCCTGTTACCCTCGGTATCTATAATAACCGCCATATACCCATTTTCCGGACTTATTTCTGTTTTTCCTACCATTATACTCCCACCAGCAGAATCAACTCTGTCTAAAATAAGTTGAATGTCGGGGTTTCCATTCAGGTAAATCAACGGGCCATCAGTAAGTGATGGCTTGTGAAAACCACCACTATCAACAACAGCTCCACCAATACCATTTTGAATATCATCCAGCGGAAACATGCGCATCCTTATGTTGAGTAGGTCTATCGGTATTAATTTAGTAGCGAAAATAGATTCGTAAAATTGTGTGGCCCTGGCTAAATCAATTGCCGGTATTTCAAACCAACTGATAGCGTTGTTCATGATAATTGTATTTAAAAATGGTTTAAAAGTTTTTATAGTTAATTACTGTTTCACAAAAAGCTTTTTACTGCAGGCATTCTCTTTCACCTGGTTTTTCCATTCGCTCATGCCATACAGCATATTGGTTACTTTTTTAAATCCACCTTGGGTAAGCATATAACTGGCTCTTGGGCTTCTGTGGCTATGACTGCAATACACCAAAATTTCCTTGTTTTTGTATTGACGGAGTTCTTTCATTCTAACTGCCAATTCATTTACAGGTATATTGATAGCACCATTAAGCCGGCCAAATTTGTCTGGCGCATTTCCTGAAAATTCTTCTTTAGTCCTTACATCCAGTAACACCACGTTTTGTTTGCCCTTATTCTCTATAAAAGTACAAATAGCGGTAGGCTCAATGTTGTTGAAAGATACTGTTGCTTTATTAACCAATGGCATATTACAATGTGCACAAAAGCCACTTTTTGTATAAGCTAAACTGTCACAGTCCAATCCGCAAGGCAGGCAAACAAATGTGTTGTCTTTAATGTTTTTTTGTGAAACGGAGTTATAAGATCCTTGTTTTTTAACAATGCTAAAACCCATTAAAAGCACAGCAAAGCACCAAAAGGCAATTATACTTTTCATGCAATAAAAATACTTGATTATAGAAACGATAAAAATTTTATTGTATAAACGGAAAGCCTGTTTATTTGTAAAAAAGGATATAACAAATGCATTAAAATAACTTTATCTGGTTACAGCGTTAAGCATCTTTTCATACACTTCATCATTGGCTTCCCATAGCTCAACCCTGTTACCTTCCAGGTCGAGAATGTGAACAAATTTACCGTATTCAAATGCCTCAATTTCATCCACAATAGTAACGCCTTCTTTTTTTAGCTGCTCAACCAGCAGGGGTAAATTTTCTACCCGGTAGTTAATCATGTATTGCTGAGATGGATTACCAAAATAATCACTGGTTTCTTCTAATGGCCCCCAGGCGGTATGTCCTTTCTTTTCTTTGTCATCTGCCCTGCGCCATTGAAAACTACTACCGTATTTATCCATGGCAATACCAAGGTGCTGCTCATACCAATCCATTTGTGCATCAGGGTTTTTACATTTAAAAAATATCCCACCGATTGAAGTTACTCGTTTCATTATTTTTTTCAGCAAAGTAGTATTTGTTGCTGGCTTTTACAACCAGTAAAAAAAGGAATTGAATAAACGACTTAAATATCACCATAACGCTTTAGGCACTATATACTAACGGATTATAATTTATCTGCAAAATATCCCCGCCTTGACGGGCTAATAAACAGATAAAAATAATCAGGAGTAGCAACTATTGTGACAGGCTGAATTGCTTTTGCAGTTTGACTAAAAAAGAAAGAAAAGATTAGGAATAAAACGAAAAAATAATGGACGAAATACTGCCCTTTTTATTTTTATGAAGGAGTAGGTGAGGTAGTATTGGCTGGCTTGTTAGCACATTAAAAAGAATAACAACTAATACGTATTCACCTTCGGAAAAACTTTACAGTCAATAGTTTTAATAAGCAAATTCTTTTGTAGTGTTTAAATTGGCAAACCAGCAAAGACCAAGCAAGAGGCACTTATTATCAATTTCATTTATTTTGCCGGTCATAGAAACTCCGGTACCGTTTGTTTGTAAACTACAATCAAATAAGGGTTGAAATTTACCCCTTCCATAAATCTGCAAACAGGGTAAAGGATTGCTTTGTTGACGGTAAAAATACGTTGTTGAGTCTATAACAATTATTCCTTCTGTTTTATGCTGTTTATCCGAAGTCATGCTGCCAATTTCCATTCCATATTCATTTGTATAAATATATTTATCAGAAAAAGGTGATACCTGTTCAACAAAAAAAAGTCGATGCTGATTGTCACAGCTTATCCTTACAGATTTATGTAACGGGTTTATTTTAGCCACAACTTTGCAACTATTTTCATCCATCAATTGGTATTCACGAATAATTGCTTGCTTGTTGCTTACTAAGACCCATTTCATATTGAAAGATTGAGACTAACAAAGTATATAAAATTGCTCAATGAAAGAACCAATTTTTAAGCTGGTAACAATTTATTAATATTGAAAAATGCACTAATTTTTAATTTTATACTTTAGAAACTGGGTTAAAGAATATACCCCATTTAGATTATAGTTTGGGTAAAAACAATATTGGCTTTTTTAAATAGTTTTATGCAAATTGTTATAAAGATTTTGCCCGTTTTCTTCTGTATGTACTCATCCAACGGGAAATCTAATGGCAGGAATAATCTACTGCCGTTAATCCTTTCAAGAATGTCTTGGAGGGGCTTTTTTTTAATTGTCTTAATGTGGATAAATTCTGGTAATGGCGCACAATGTTTGTATGCAATACCGTTTCGCTAAAATAATAGACTGGTTAGTTAATAGACTTGCCAGCCGCTAAATATTTTATCAAAAAAATACTAAACTAATTAGTGTTAATAAAAGAAAGCGTTTATCTTTGTTTTCCATTTTATTTTTACACAGAACAAAAAGGCACATCACCCGTATTATACCGGGAATAACAATTAAAAAACACA
>JANPNY010000088.1:0-5282 GCA_031427745.1 Chitinophagaceae bacterium
GCCATAGAGCCTTAAATTCGGCCATAAAACAGGTGGTAATTTTTACGAAAAAATATCCCACCATGCAGGTTAAAAAAGATATGAAAAAAGAATGTTTACAGGTAAAGATTTAATAAGCAAATTCTTTTGTAGTTTTTAAATTTGCAAACCAGCAAAGACCAAGTAAGAGACACTTATTATCAATTTCATTTATTTTGCCCGCCATAGAAACATCCGTACCGTTTGGTTGTAAACTACAATCAAATATGGGTTGAAATTTGCCCCTTTCATAAATAAGTAAACCGGGTAAAGGGTTGCCTTGTTGACGGTAAAAATACGTTGTTGAGTCTATCACTATCGTTCCTTCTGGTTTATGCAGTTTATCCGATGTCATGCTGCCAATTTCCATTCCATACTCATTGGTATAAATATACTTACCGTAAAATGGAGATACTTGTTCAACAAAAAAAAGGCGATGCTGATTGTAACAGCTTATCCTAACAGATTTATGCAGCGGGTTTATTTTTGCCACTACCTTGCAACTGTTTTCATCCATCAAATGGTATTCACGAATGATTGCTTGCTTTTCGCTAATTAATGACCATTTCATATTGATAGTTTGAGAATGGAAAAGTATATGAAATTAGTCAATGAAAGAAGGAATTTTCAAGCAGGTAACAATTTGTTAATATTGAAAAACGTCCTAAATTTTAATTTTACGGTCGATCAAACAAGTTTAAAAGAATGTTCCCGGTTTAGGTATTGTTTGGATAAAAAAAGGTTTGTCTATTTGTAAATAAATTTTACACCTAATAAACAATAGGTTATCAATTTTTTTGCCCGTTTTCTTCCGTATGAATTCGTCCGACGGGAAATCTAATGGCTGGATTTATCTAATGCTGTTAACCCTTTCAAGAAAGTCTTGAAGGGGTTTTTTGAATCCGCTTATTGTGGATAAATTCTGGTAGTTGCGCCAAACGTTTGTATGCAGGGCCTTTTGGCTAAAATAATAGACTGTCCGGTTGAATACAGGTGCCGGCCGCTAAAAATTTTATCAAAAAAATACTAAACTAATTAGTGTTAATAAAAGAAAGCGTTTATCTTTGTTTTCCATTTTATTTTTACACAGAACAAAAAGGCACATCACCCGTATTATACCGGGAATAACAATTAAAAAACACACACCATGAGCAATGTAGAAAAATTAAAGGCGCTGAAATTAACAATGGATAAAATCGACAAGGATTTTGGCAAAGGATCGGTAATGATAATGGGTGAAAAGCCTCATCTGGAGCAGGAAGTAATTTCAACAGGTTCATTGGGCCTTGATGTTGCATTGGGTATTGGTGGATTACCCAAGGGAAGAGTGGTGGAAATATATGGCCCTGAAAGTAGTGGTAAAACAACTCTTGCCATACATGTAATAGCCGAAGCACAAAAGAAAGGCGGCATGTGTGCATTTATAGATGCGGAACATGCGTTTGATAGTAATTATGCACAAAAACTAGGTGTTGATATTGATAATCTTTTGATCTCACAACCCGATTATGGGGAGCAGGCATTGGAAATTGCGGATAGGTTAATCCTGTCTGGTGCGCTGGATGTGGTGGTGATAGATTCTGTTGCAGCCCTTGTTCCTAAAAGCGAACTGGAAGGCGAAATGGGTGATAGTAAAATGGGATTGCAAGCCAGGTTAATGAGCCAGGCATTACGTAAGCTAACCGCCACTATTTCTAAAACCAATTGCTGCTGTATTTTTATTAACCAGCTGAGGGAAAAAATTGGTGTAATGTTTGGCAATCCGGAAACTACTACTGGTGGTAATGCATTAAAATTCTATGCTTCGGTTAGGTTAGATATAAGGAGAATGGCCCAGATTAAAGATGGCGATTCGGCTATCGGCAACAGGGTAAAAGTAAAAGTGGTAAAAAATAAAGTAGCGCCACCATTTCGCCAGGCAGAGTTTGATATTATTTATGGAGAAGGAATTTCTAAAGTGGGGGAAATTATTGATATGGGAGTTGAACTGGGTATTGTGCAAAAAAGCGGTAGTTGGTTTAGTTATGATACCAACAAGTTAGGCCAGGGAAGGGATGCCGTTAAACAATTGTTTACAGACAATCCGGAAATGGCCAACGAAATTGAAGCTAAAATCAGGGCGAAGATTGTTGAGAATCTGGCCGGGTAAAATAACATCTTGTGGGGGTTAGTAAATATAAAAGCCATTCCAATTTGGAGTGGCTTTTTGCTGTGCATATAGCAGCCGTGCGAAACCTTTTTAAGGTCAATAATAAAAAAGAGGCTGATAATTCTAAACAACCTCTTCTTACCTAAAATAGCTTTCTTTTATCTACCTGTATCCACCAACGGTATATCCCTTTTCAACATATCATTTCTATTGGCAATTTCCCAGGCAGTAAAGAATACCATTTGTACCCTTTTTTTATACAACTCCCAGTTAATTTTATCGACGGTATCAGTAGGCTTGTGGTAATCTGCTTTTAACATGCCATCGTAAAAAAATAAAATCGGCACCCCTTTTTTTGCAAAATTATAATGGTCGCTGCGATAATAAATTTGTTCCGGGTCGTTTGGATCGTCAAACTTATAATCCAATACCAACATCGTATTTTTATTGTTGGCACCTTCGTTAATACCCTGTAAATCGCTGCTCATTTTATTATGGCCAATGACATAAACATAATTAAGTGTATCATCTTTTTGTCTTTCGGTATCAACTCTCCCCACCATATCTATGTTTAAATCTACACTGGTTTTATCTAGTGGAAATATCGGATTTTCGCTGTAATACTGGCTTCCCCATAAACCCTTTTCTTCTCCGCTTACCGTCATAAATACCATTGTTCTTCTCGGTCCCTTACCGGCAGCTTTTGCCTTGGCAAATGCTTCTGCCATTGCCAACACACCACAGGTTCCGCTGCCGTCATCATCTGCGCCATAATATATTTTACCATTGCGTATACCGAGGTGATCGTAGTGGCCGGTTACAAAAACATACTCGTCTATTTTATCGCTTCCTTCTACAATGCCAATAACATTGCTGGCATTTATTATTTGTTTCTCTTTTTGGACTTGAAAACTAAAAAAGGTTGTAACTTTTTCATATTTAGCTGCTTCAAATGTTGCGCCAGCTTTGGCGTTTTTTACCAGGCTATCTACCTGCCAGTTTGGAAAAAACGTATTGGCAGCTTCATGGCTAATAACAAGGTAATTGGTTTTTTCTTCTTTACTATTGGCTGGATAATATACACCTGAATTACCAGCCATTTTACCATTGGGAACGGCCATTGCCGGATTGATTACCACAGCAGCAATGGCACCCTTTTGGGCAGCGAGCAGCATTTTAGCAGCAATACCCGGGTAAGTATATTTTGAATATTTTGATGTGCCGCTTAATAAAAATTTGCCATTCATTTTTGGTTCGCCGAGCAATAGAACAACCACTTTTCCTGCAACATCGAGGCCTTTATAATCATCGTACTTTTCTTCGCTGATGCCATAACCCACGAAAACAAACTCTTTGCCTTCAATAGATTTTGAGCTGTTATTTACAACCGATGTAATGTAGTCTGTGCCGTATTTCAATTCCGTATCTCCCATTTTTGCATAGCTTTGGTTTACTACCATAGAATCCTGGTTAAGCGGATACAATTGCTGGTAGCTTCCGTTGAAATTAACAGGAGCTTTTAACCCAATTGCTTTAAACTGTGCTTCAATATATGCTGCCGCTTTTCGCTGGCCGGCGGTTCCGGTTTCCCTGCCCTCCATTTCATCACCTGCAATAATGCTTAGATGTTTCTTTAATAAATCGGTTGTAATGGGAACCGCAAATTTAGCGGCATCGCCCAATTGTGCAAAACTGCTGTGTATGGAACCGCACACAAAGGCAAACAATAAAGTTTTCTTTATTGTACAATAGTTTGAAAGCATAGATAGAATGTATAATATTTGAGAAGAAAAATGGACAATTAAAAGAACGGATAAATTGATTTATATAAAATTAACAGGCTATTTTGTTAACCCTGTTTGCATGTCTGCCACCTTCAAAGGCGGTATTCATAAAAACATCGAGCATTTTTTCAGCATCTCCATCCCGTACAAACCGGGCCGGTATACAAATAATATT
Organism: Chitinophagaceae bacterium; assembly: GCA_031427745.1. GTDB lineage: Bacteria > Bacteroidota > Bacteroidia > Chitinophagales > Chitinophagaceae > Ferruginibacter. The sequence goes on from JANPNY010000088.1 coordinate 4,127, forward strand.
GGCATTGTTGTGTTTACGGGCCAATTCTGCCAGTTCTTCTCCCCAGCAAATAGCCGCACGAACCCCCTGGTGTTTGTTAGCAGTAATGGCCACACCGTTTGCACTTCCACAGAGTAAAATACCAAAGGCGGCTTCGCCTTTTTCTACAGCGATTGATACTGGATGTGCAAAATCAGCATAGTCTACCGCATCTTTATTATAAGTTCCAAAATCTTTAAATTGAACGCCTTCTCCTTCTAAAAAAGAAATTAAATCTTCTTTACAATCAAAGCCGGCATGGTCGCAACCAATTGCTACGGGAAGGGATAAATTAAATATTGTCATGATGGTTGATATTTATGAATTGGATAATAAAATCAATTAAAGCAAGCCCGATCTGGTCTATAAAATTAAATCATTTCGGTAACTAAAACTTTAATTTTTAGTAATAAATCTAACTCCATTCCTTTTCTTCTTTTGCTCTTTTTCTATCTACACTACCTGCCAATAAAATACTAACCCAATACAGTAGAGTAAGTGGAATGGCGACAAGAAACTGGCTTGTCCAGTCGGGAGAAGGCGTAATAATAGCGGATACCACCAGGATAATTACAAATGCAAACTTGAAGTGTTTTTTTAAAAAGCTACCGGTTACAAGGCCGAGTTTGGCCAAAACAAAACAAAGTACCGGTAATTCAAAAGCAATACCACAGCCAAGTATCAGGTTTGTAAGACTGTCTATATAATCATTAATGGCAGGACGGTACTGGATAAGGCCCGATTTACCCAAAGTAAAACTAGCCAGAAAATTAAATGTAAATGGTGCCAGTAAATAATAGCCAAACAGGGCTCCGGTAAAAAAACAAAGTGAAACATAGAAGATGCTGCCCTGGCCATATTTTCTTTCTTTTGGAGATAAGGCAGGTTTTATAAAACGCCAAACCTCCCAAAAAATATAGGGAAAGGCCGCTATTAGCCCACCAATCATGGCGATGGTAATAGCAGACGTAAATGTGCCGTTAACTTCTGTAACCTGAAAATTGATTTTAACGGGTGGCATACAAAAGCCATCGCCCAGGTGCAACCAACGACCAAACTTGCAAAGTGCTCCATAGGTTACAAAACGCTCATCAGCAGGTGCTAAAATAATGTGATCATAAACCCAATCTATGTATAC
>JANPNY010000089.1:0-2700 GCA_031427745.1 Chitinophagaceae bacterium
CGGTGTAATTGCTTTATTGATTGTTTTTGAGTTCATCAACCTCTTCATTCATCCCTACCTCTCCCATGCCACCAATGATTCTCCGTTGATCATGTTGCTGGTAATGGTTTGCATTGCTGCACTGCTTGTTCCTCTGCATCATCGCTTGGAAAAATGGATATCACATAGGTTGGTGGAAAAGAATAAAAAAATAAGATTAGAGGCAGCAAAGAAAACTATTGCAAAACTGGAACCCGCCTCCGCCAAGGCTTTGGCGGACAATGGTGAACAAACTAATTAACTGCTTATGAAATTTACAATTCTATTCCTGCTAAGTAGCTTTTATATCATGCATAGTTATGCCCAAACAAACGTTAGGGACAGCCTGAAAACCTTATTAAAAAAGGAAAAGCGGGATACCAGCAGGGTGATGCTATTAAACGCACTTAACTACGAGTACGGCGGTAATAAACCAGATACTACTATGATTCTGGCATTGGAAGCCTTGTCAGTTTCAAAACGTATTGGGTTCGTCAAAGGAGAAACAGCCAGTTTGCACAGAATAGGTCTAACTTATTGGACTGTAGGCAATAACCCTAAGGCAATGGAAGCTTTTTTATCGGCTCTGAAGCTGGATGAAAAAATTAATAACCTTGCTGGCATAGCAAGAGACCAAAGTGGTATAGGACTTATTTATAGCGATCAGGGACAATACCATCAGGCAATTGATTATTATTTTAAAGCAAAAAAAGTGAGAGACCAAATAAACAATAGAGGGGAGGGATATGCTAATGGTCTCGCCGGTCTAAGCAGAAGTTATTTGGGGTTAAAGCTATATGATTCTGCACGAGTCTATGCCCAGCAGGCATTTGAGATATCAAGTAAGAATAATAATCAACTTTCAACCGGAACCTTTTTATCTTTAATGGGAGATATTTATTCAGAAACAGGACAAAAGAAGCTTGCGTTGGAATATTACCGTCTGAGCATACCTTTTTCAAAGCTGAGAGAAAATGATAGGATATTAAGCACTACATTTCTTGGTATGGCTAAATCGTTTGAAAATGAAGGACAGATAGATTCAACGCTGTTTTATGCAAACCAGGCATTCGAAATTAGTAGAGGTGCAGGATTTACAAAGGGAGCCCTTGATGCCAGTAGTTTCTTGTATTCTTTTTACAATAACAGAGGGAATTCAGATAGAGCCTTGTTTTACCTTCAATTAGCCACAGTAGCTAAGGATTCCTTATTCAGCCAGCAAAGAATCAATCAACTTCAGAGCCTCGGCTTTGATGAAAAGCTCAGGCAAATGGAAATAACAACAGCAGAATTAAAAGTAAAAGAAGATAGAAAACACAACCTTCAATTTGCAGCTATTGCCATAGGTTTGATCACCTTTATCATCTTATTTTTTGCCCTCAGCCGCAGCATCATTGTAAAAACAAAATTCATTGAGTTTTTTGGAGTGCTTGGACTGCTGGCTGTATTCGAATTCATCAATCTTTTTATTCATCCCTATCTCGCTAAAGCAACTAATGATTCGCCCGTGTTGATGTTGCTTATACTTATTGGCATTGGTGCTTTGCTGGTACCATTACATCATAAGCTTGAGAAATGGATAACGAAAGTAATGGTTGAGAAGAATAAGAAGATAAGATTGAATGCTGCTAAGAAAACCCTTGAGCAATTGGAAAACAAAACTGGATAACTTGTAAGACGAAAAGCACGAACGCACAACATTGCATTTGCAAAATACGGGGCAGGACGTTGAGGCAATGAACATTTGATCGCTCACTATCATTTGTCTGAGCTTGACCAGCATCGGTGCACATTTGTTCGTAATTTGAACTTTTATTTTTCAATTTAACTTTGGTTCCGGGCAGGACCAGCATCAAATTCCCGTACTTCGCAAATGCAGAACGTTAGCGGTAAGCAGGGAACGACTTAAATTTGCGAAGCCGAAAGAAAATTAAAAGTCATAATCAACAAATACTATTTACAATAATGAAATCATTCTTCTTCTTAACCTTTGTCCTTTTATTCTACACAGACATTTCAGCCCAGTCGGCAGAAAACCTTAAAGATGAGGTTTGGCAAAAAGAATTGCAATACTGGCATTTTGTAAAAAATAATGACACTTCCGCCTATCGTACATTATGGCACGACAACTTTGTGGGATATCCTGCGACAGAAAGATTAACCAGAAAAGATAAAATCTCAAATTGGATAACAGATGCGTACAATACTAAGGGGCGTCGATATGAATTTTTACTGGCTAAAAAAATGGTAAATCCATTTGGTGATGTTGTTATTACTTTTTATGATGAAACTGATATATGGAAAAATGATAGAGGTGAAGTTGTTTTGGAAGAGGTGTATAAAATAACTCATACATGGAAAGAGTTTGGAAATGAATGGCTAATCATCGGCGGAATGAGTGCTTTAAAAAGAAAATGAATTCTCATCATTTTAATTGAATGCCTACACACAACATGGGTATTGCCGCAAGTGCGGCTTGACGTTGTAGCAATCGGCATTAACAACATTGCGGCTTTTGTTCGGCCGCGGTCGGCGACGTAGACGAGTCCCTTCGCGTCGACGGCGATCGCGTGCGGCGTGGAGAACTGCATCGGGCCGCTGCCGCGCGAGCCGACCGACTTGATGAACCGGCCGTTCTTGTCGTATTTCACGACGCGAGAGTCGCCGTAGCCGTCGGACACG
>JANPNY010000090.1:0-2823 GCA_031427745.1 Chitinophagaceae bacterium
ACGCAACCAGCCAAGTTCCAAAATGGTTTGCTGGCAGCGCCGGGTGTTTACCCCAATCCACTTGCATTTATAAGTGAGGCTGCCGGTTACGAAAGAAACTCCGATAATACAGCGCTCACCAATTTCCAATTGGTGCAGGATATTCCATGGGTAAAAGGGTTATCCCTTAAAGCTGTTTTAGCGTACGACAGAAGTTTCTCTTACAACAAAAGATGGTCTAAATGGGTGCCGTTATACGTTATAAACCCGGATGATACCTACTCAGCCAATGCGCCTACATCGCCTTCTCTTTCAAAAAATTACGGAGAAGGACAATCCACAGAATTACAGGGCCATATAAATTACGAACGTCGTTTTGGAAAACACAATGTTTCCGGATTGGTATTGTTCCTGCAAAAAGAAAGTTCAAGCAGCGGGCTTTTTGCCGCCAGAAATTCTTACACAAGCTCGGCACTTGAAATTTTAAATTTTGGTCCGGCACTTAATGAAGTTTTATCCGATGGCGAAGAACGCTATGGTCTTAAAAGTGCTGCAGCACGCTTAAATTATGACTTCGATGGAAAGTACATCGCACAGGTGAGCTTGCGCAGAGATCAATCTGAAAACTTTGCCCCTGCTGTAAGAACCGGCTATTTTCCATCTGTATCTCTTGGATGGGTAATTTCCAGAGAAAGCTTCATGCAAAATTTAAAAGCTGTCAACTACCTGAAACTTAAAGGCTCAACAGGCCAATTAGGTAGCGATCGTATTCCAAGCAGATTTGGCTATTACAACCGATATAACCTGGTTACCAATAATTATTCTTTTGGTGGACAACTAGTAAATGGTTTAGAGCCTGGTGCCATTGCCAATGAAAATTTAACATGGGAAACTGCTAACAAAACCGACCTTGGTTTTGAAACACGTCTTTGGAACGGATTATTGGGAATAGATTTTACCTGGTTCAAAGAAAGAAGAGAAAATATTTTAACCACAAAAAGCCTTTCAGTACCATTTACATTTGGTGGCACATTACCACAGGAAAATATTGGTATTGTGGAGAACAAAGGATTTGAGTTAACACTTTCTCACGAAAATAGAATATCGGCAGACTTTTCATACTCTTTAAGAGGCAATTTAACCATTGCTAAAAATACCATTATCGAAGCTGCAGAAGCTGCAAATGTACCTGATGGCCGTAAAATTACCGGAAGATCAAACAATGGTTATTATGGCTACAAAGCAATTGGGATTTTCAGGGACCAGGCAGACTACAATAATTCACCCAAGTTTGCTGCATTCTCCAACTCGACAGGCCCTGGTGATATCAAATACGAAGACATTAGCGGGCCCGGTGGCAAACCAGACGGTATAATTGATGCCAATGATATTACTTACCTGGGCGGAGGTCCTTTACCCACTACAACCTACGGTATAATTGGTGGTGTAAATTATAAAGGACTGGAATTAAACTTCCTTTTTCAAGGTGCTACAGGTGTTCAACAATTACTAATTCAAAACGCTGCATGGGCATTTTATAATAACGGAAGAGTAACCGGTGAATGGCTCGACCGCTGGACACCAGACAGACCAGATGCACCTTTACCAAGATTGTCTTTACTATCTGATCGCAACAACCAACAAATTAGTAGCTTCTGGATTAAAGATGCTTCCTTTATACGATTGAAAAACGTGGAAGTAGCCTACACAGTAAAAGCTAAGATATTAACAAAAATAGGAGCAAGCCAGGTAAGGTTTTACGCTAATGGTCAAAACCTGTTAACTTTTACAGGTATTAAAAACGTTGACCCGGAAAATAACAATGCATCCGGCTGGTACTATCCACAGCAAATGACTTTTAACTTTGGCGTAAACGTTCAATTTTAATCAACAGTTATCCTTTAAAAATTTTATAACACTTAAATGTAGTTTTATGAGTACAAATAAATTAAGGTTTATTCTGATGTTGTTTATTGCAGCCCTTGCCGGATCCTGCAAGAAAAATCTCCTGGATATAAAGCCGACAAACTTTGTTTCTGATGTGGCAGTTTTTGGAGACTTGTCGCTCACCAAACAATTTGTTACCAATATCTATGGAAGTATCTTAAGTGGTTTCGACCGCAGGGATGCTGGTTTGGGAAATGATTGGTCAATGGGCCAGGGTATGCTTGCCATGGCAACCGATGAAGCAGAAGGACCATCCGGCACTACATTAAATAACCTCAATAATGGCGAACTAGCCACCAACTTTACCTATGGTACCGAAATGTGGTTTTTTAATTACCTGGTTATCCGTAAATGCAATATTCTTATATCTAAAATTGATGGCGTTCCTGCATCTACTCCGGATGAAATAAAATTAAGAAACCAATTAAAAGCAGAAGCACAATTTATTCGTGCATTTTGCTATGCAGATTTAATCAAGGCGTTTGGAGGTGTGCCTTTAATAACCAAGGAACAAAATGCCACTGACGATTTGCTGGTACCACGCAATACCTATGAGGAATGTTTGGAGCAGGTTAAAAAAGATTGTGATGACGCAGCAACTGTACTTCCTGTTACTTATCCTTCCTCCGACTTAGGCAGGGCAACCAAGGGAGCCGCACTGGCCCTTAAAGGAAGAGCATTATTGTATTTTGCAAGTCCCATCAATAACGCATCAAACGATTTAACAAAGTGGCAGGCTGCGGCAACGGCATCCAAAGCGGTAAAGGATTTAAATACTTATTCTCTATATCCCGATTACTACAGGGTATTCCTCGACAAAACCGGCAATAATGAAGTGATTTTTGCCAGCAAATACCAACGGCCCAACCGAACTCAACAAACGCCGTGGAAGCTAGC
>JANPNY010000091.1:0-9567 GCA_031427745.1 Chitinophagaceae bacterium
GAATTGGGCTTCTCTAACCAGTCTGCAATATTTACCCAAACAGAAATTCCTGTTACCATCATTGTTTTAATACTGATAGCCAGTTTGGTATTTGTCAAAAAAAACTTCAACGCATTTATTATTGCTCACGGGTTAATCATACTCGGTTTTGTTTTGAGCGGGGCGTCTACCTGGCTTTTTTTAAACAAAGCTATTCATCCTGCTAACTGGATGATTTTAGTGGGTATTGGATTGTACACTGCTTATATACCTTTTAACTGTATGCTGTTTGAAAGAATGATTGCTGCATTCCGGATCAACGGTAATGTTGGCTTCTTAATGTATTGCGCTGACTTTTTCGGTTACCTGGGAAGCATGCTTGTTTTATTGGGGAAAGAAGTATTTCAAATCAGGCTGCAGTGGGTAAGTTTTTTTTCGAATGCTGTAATGGGAGTTTCAATTTTTGGTGTAATAGCCACTGTTTTTTCTGTTATGTATTTTTTAAAAAAGTATAAAAAGGGTTTTACAATATGGAACAACGTACAGCCATCGTTATCGGCGCCGGCATTGTAGGCCTGGCAACTGCAAGGGCATTGAGCAACAAAGGATTTAAAGTAAAAGTTTTTGAACGCAGCCATAAAGCTGTGGGTGCATCCATCAGAAATTTTGGAATGATATGGCCCATTGGTCAGCCGTCGGGAAAACTATATGAACGGGCTTTACAAAGCCGGAGCATCTGGAAACAGATTTGCACAGAAGCCAAAATCTGGCACAGCGAAACAGGCAGCATTCATATGGCGCACAACCCTGATGAGATGCAGGTGTTGCATGAATTGTATGATTGTTACAACAAGGAAAGACACATTGCGTTGTTCAATAAAGATCAGGTGACAGATTTTTCAGCAGCTGTGGAATCTAACAATTTGCTGGGAGGCTTATACAGTAAAGATGAATTACTGGTTGATGCAAGACATGCCATTGAATTGATGCCAACTTATTTGAATGAAAAATATGGTGTGGAATTTTACTGGGGTAAATGCATTACGTATATCGCAGATAACACGGTGTACATTGGTCAGGATGAAGAACATGAAGCAGATGTGATTTTTGTTTGCAGCGGCGCAGATTTTGAAACCTTGTACCCGGAAGTATATTTAAAATTGCCCATCACTAAATGTAAACTACAGATGATGCGTTTACAATCACAGCCGGATGAATGGAGGATTGGTCCGGCACTTTGCGGAGGCTTATCATTAATTCATTACAAAAGTTTTGCCGCAGCTCCGTCTTTGGAAAAATTAAAAGACAGGTACAACAAAGAGATGAGTGAATACATCAATTGGGGTATACATGTAATGGTGGCACAAAATGAAGCAGGTGAATTAACCATCGGCGATTCACATGAGTATGGATTAACGCATGATCCTTTTGATAAAGCGGAAATCAATGATTTAATTCTTTCGTACTTAAAGAAAATTGCCAGGTTTAAAAACTGGACAATCAAAGAAAGCTGGAATGGTATTTACCCAAAGCTTACCAATGGAGATACCGAGCTATTCATTTCGCCTGAACCAGGGGTTTATATTATCAACGGATTAGGCGGAGCCGGTATGACGTTATCGTTCGGGTATGCGGATGAAATAATTGGGAGTTTGTAAGTTGCGTATATAAAAGTTTTATACCCACCTGGTAGCAACCAGTTCCGGGATAACCATTTTACTTTTAATGGATGCTTCTAATTTATTGGAGGTTGCCATTGATAAAACCTGGTCGATAATCTTGCTGGTTTCATCTTTAAAATCTACGTCAATTCTTTGATCATTGCTCAGCCAGGTATCCACTCTGTGAATGTGTTTTTTCTTTAAACTTTTAATTACAGGAACACCCAACTCTGCAGCGCCTGCTGCATTGCAATGTTGTTCATATTGCGCCTTCATTGGAATTACTAAAACCTTTTTGCCCATATACAAAGCCTCTGCGGGTGTTTCAAAACCGGCGCCACACAGAATACCTTTACAGCTCATAAAACTTTCAGTAAAATCAGTGGCACTCACCGGTCGTATGCGGCAGTTTTTTTCCCGGTACGAAGTTTTGGTGTGCTTGCTAAAAACTTCCCATTCAATTTCTTTAAAATTTGCACAAAAGGAAATTATCTTTTTATCATCATAAGCAGGCAGGTAAACAGTGTAGTGTCCTTTATTTGTTACAACTGCATTCCTTATTTCGTTTCTTATTACCGGTGTAAAAATATTCTCACCATATTTTTTAAAATGGAAACCTACACCCATTTTGCAGGGTGCATAGTAACGCAATACCATTAGTGCAAAGGGATCGAACTTTGCAGGCCGTGGTGCATTTTTATGCAAGACAGCAAATTGGTGGCTCATCGATATGCACGGCACATTTTTTATTTTACAGGCCCAGGCACTGATGGGTTCAAAATCGTTTATTACCAGGTCGTAGTCTTCAACCGGCAGCTTTTTTATTTCACTTAAAAATTTCTTCGACTGCAGCTGCTTAAATGTTTTGTAAAAGTCTACACCACCCTTTTTACCAAAAACAAAACTTAATCCTTTGTACTGAAATTTAACGGGGTAGTTGATACCTACATCTGCCTGGGTACCGCTTAGTAAAATATCCAGGTCACATTTTTTTTGCATCAGCGGAATTATTTCGTTGGCCCTGCTCACATGGCCATTGCCTGTTGCCTGTATTGCGTATAATACTTTCATTGATACAATGTTTAAGATGCTTTTACAAAATCTTCCATCATCATTTTAAATAGGTCTGTCGTACGCAGATAAGCCGCCTCATCTACATAATAGGAGTTGTGTAGTTCTGTTACCAATTCATCTTGCTGGTAATGATAAACAGTCCAGTCATCGTTACTGTATTCCAATGCAGTAAGGTTCTCTATCCAGTCACCGGAATTAAGGTAATTTACTTGTCCGTTGGCATTACAAATGATGCGGTTGGATGGCTGATGAATATGGCCACATAAAACATAATCATATCCTTTTTCAATAGCAATGCTGGCAGCAGTTTCTTCAAAACTGTTGATGTATTTTACGGCGCTCTTTACGGAGTTTTTGATTTTTTTTGATAAAGAAATTTTACCCTTGCCCATTTTTTTGCTGAGGTAATTAATGAAGGCATTGATGTAAATCAGCATGTCGTATCCTACAGCTCCCAGCTTGGCCAGCCACTTGCTGTACTGCATGGTAACATCAAATACATCACCATGAAAAATCCAGCTGCGTTTGTTGTTGCCGTGATGGATCACCATTTTATTTACAATGTGAAAATCGCCGATGGAAAAGTTTTCGAACCGACGGAGCATTTCATCGTGGTTACCGGTAATGTAATACACTTTTACACCACGACTAAGCATGCTGGTAATTTGCTTTATTACCTGCATGTGCCCCGATGGCCAATATTTTTTACTAAACTGCCAGATATCAATGATATCTCCGTTTAAAACTAAAATGGCGGGGTCGATGGTGGAAAGGTAGCGGGAAAGTTCGTTGGCACGGCATCCAAAAGTTCCAAGGTGAGCATCAGAGATGACGGCAACCTCTAATTTTCGTTTTTCCAAATGTGTAATTTTATCTACAAAGTTCACGTTGATATGTTTAGCAATTGTAAACATTGTGTTACCAAAATATAAACAAACGGCAGTTGGAAACTTATGGAAGATGAATCAATATATGGCTTCCTACAGTTTTGTTACATTTGAAAAATTAAATCGAATATGAATAATACAAGCATCAGCATTAAGCAGCATCAGTTTTTCTTTTATAGCTACCTCCTGGTAATGATGGCGGCTGTATTCTTTTTAGTAAGCAATGGTAAGGTCAACAGTTTTATTTTGCTAAACAGCTACCACCGTAGTTGGCTCGATAATTTTTTTATTGCTTACACCAATTTAGGGGACGGTATTTTTGCAATTTTATTAGCCTTGATTTGTTTTTTTGTATTAAAGAAAAGAAAAGCCGGCGTTGTATTGTTACTGGCCTATGCATCTACCGGTATATTGGCTCAAATAATAAAACTACTGTTACATTCACCCCGCCCACTTGTATATTTTCGGCCACAACATTTTCCTTTTTTTATCGATAGTATTATTCATGCAGGCAATAATAGTTTTCCTTCGGGGCATACCGTTACTGCCTTTGCCATTGCCACGGTATTGGCTTTTTATACCACCAGCAAAATACAATATGTATTGCTTTTGCTGGCAGCCGCATTGGTTGCATTTTCCAGGGTGTATTTATCGCAGCATTTTTTATTGGATGTACTTGCTGGTTCTTTCATCGGCCTATTGGGGGGCATAGTCTGTGTACATTTCACTCGGAATTTAACCGAAGATAAACTGGTTTTTAAAAAGCAACATAAGGTAATTTGATGTTGGGTTAATGTTGGTCAATGGTGTATGTGTACTCAGAGAACAAGCAAATGATTCACCCAGATGGAAAGTATAGACATACCTGAAAATTATCAAGTCTAAACAATTAGCGATAATACGGCACAATCCTAAGTACAAAGACAATATTTTCTTTCAGAATTTGTTTGTCTATTAATACTTTGTATTTTAGTAAAAAATGCAGAGAGTTTTTAAATATCAGCAATACTTAGACAAGTATAAAAATTGCCCTAAAGATTGTAAAGAAGAAGATTTAACTGCCTATAGATGGGTACACCAGCCTCTAAATAATAGAGACTTTGAGCCTGTTTGTATAAATACAGAACCACCAGCCAGGCTACTTGGGGTTGATGACCAATTGTGCACTGGATATGCGTTATCACTTTATTTAGATTTCGACCTTGCAAAATCTTTATATATAGAAAGATATAATAAACAAGACCGTGATAAAAAAAGGGTTAGTTATAAAGAGCGATTAGGAACACATACCGCTAAACTAATTATTAAAAAAGAAGACGGGGTGTCGGATAGCCCCTCAAAAAATGGACATTTTAACTTTTTTCAATATAAAGAATGTAACTTACTAAATAGGGTGTCTGAAATATTAGATAACTTTGCAAAAGATGGATCAAATTAATAAATATCATTTCGAGGAAATTTTGTTAAAAAATAGCCTAATAAGAATAGGTGATTTAATTAACATGGACGGACCGATGCTTGTTTTATTTAAGAATATTCTGAACGATGATTTGTATTTATTTGATTGGGTTGACAACGATGAAGTATCAAATAGATGGTTGATTTATAAAGTTGATAAAAGCGATTTATTAAGTTTTATAAAAACAAAGAAATCGTATAAAAATTTATTTGATAGAAATAATTCAACTATCTATTTTACGGACATAGATAGTAATAATTTTAATCAGTATAAAATATATGAGTTACGGGGAATTCCGGAGACATATAAGCCAGATAGAGATGTTCTTTTTGATTTAAATGATTCAAAAAATTTAGATAAAATTCTTAAAGAACTGAATTTAGACAGCGAACTAAATGAAAAGAATTCTACTCAATATAATGTTATATTGAGTAGTGGTGTGTTAGTTGGTTTTGAAACTCAAGAAAATTATGTAGATCAAAATTGGCCAGTTATGGCTAACAGACTTACTCATATTTCACATTACATCACAGCGTATCAACCAAATGTTTCAAAAAGTAATAGAATACCTGAAAAAAAGAGGTTGGTCTTACAGTAGTAAAGCTGACGACTCTTTATTTATTTCATTGACTAATGATAATGGCACTTATCATTGTATTATCTACATCAAAGAAAAGACGAAAATACTTGCTGTCGTGTCTTTTTTAGGTACTCACTGCCCACCAGAAAAATTAGACCTTATTTTACATTTATTAAATTTAGCAAATAACAATTTGTTACTTGGGAATTTTGAAATAAATGAGGCTGGGGATATAAAATATAGAACAAGCATTAATTTAGACTATATTGAGTTAACTGAAGATATTATTGAGGATTTGATAATGCGAAATATTTACAACATTGATATAGCAAACCCAACTTTTCATAAAGTAATGTTTGGTAACATGACAAGTGATAGTGCCTTTTTAGAAATATTTCCTACTCCAAAACCGGGAATTAAAAATATTGAGGATATTGAAGAAATAACTGATGAAGAAAGCACTTCGAAAGATGGGGTGTAAAATATAAATAACCCCAATGGAAAAACTTACTCAAGGCTTTGAGAAGTTTATAAAAGATCGAGAGGTAAACATAAGGGTAAGGAACTATTTGATAGAGTAATTAAAAAGAGTAGCAAGCCTAAAGGACGTGCCCCAAAATAGTTTCAAACATTGTATCCTGCTTGTGCCTATTCTTGTAGCGAAAAGCTACTAAATCAAGATACAACTGTGAACACTTGTCATCACGATGTATAGGAGTGAAATGCAATCCGATTTCGGATTGCTACTGGCTTAGCTTCAATCATTATTATTTCACCGCTTACATAATAATTACCGTCTTTAATGTTCTTAATATTTCCATCAACGTGCATTAGTTTATCATGCAATTCATCTCATTCTTTACTCAATGCAATTAGCATCACTTCGCTTTCATTCATGTGTCGGATATTTATGTGACATAAAGTTCAACAACATGATAAAAACATTAAAATATATTTAGGGTAGCGTAGGGCAATTTGTTCTCTGACTACACAAGCACCTGTTGAATTGAAATGATTCTCCACCATTACAATTCTCAATTCATCACTCACAATTCACCATTCACCATTGACCATTGACCATTCACCTCACCTCAAACATTTCATCCCATCTTGTGGTGTAGCGGGGGCTTCGCATTTCATACCGCATCTTCCAGTTTCGGGTGGTGCCGGACGTTGCAAATTTTATGATATCATCTCTCATAGAAAAATTTACATTATCAATCATATCCATCAGGCAGTTTTTGTTATTGGTTTTTTTTTGATCAAATAAATTTCCCTGTATAGAAGTGATAGGCACAAGCCCACTTAATATGACGCCGGCTTTTTTATAAATTTTACCTTTTTCAAACAAGCCATCTACCAATTGCACCGCCGCTTTTATTAATTCGTTGCTGGCAGCAGTTGCTACCGGCAATGTAACGTAACTGCCTACTGCAGGTCCGTGCCTGAAACGAGTTTGGTTGTTGTTGGGTCCTTTTGATACTACAAATACATTGATGATGGTAGCAGCACTTCGCTGTCGTCTCAGTTTTTCTGCAGCACGGGAAGTATAGGTAGCCACGGCCTCTTTAATATCTTTGATGTTTTTTACCGTAACACCAAACATCCTGGTGGTGGCAATCATTTTTTTTACGGTTAATTGCTTTTCCATTTCATTAGCCGGCTCACCCTTTAATTCCTTTACCAGGCGAATACCCACCACACCACCTAAGTTTTTTTGAGCCCAGGCTTCTGTTTTTTTTGTCAGGTCAAAAGCAGTAAATACGGCATTCATTTCTTTCAGTTTTTCTGCGTATTGCCTGCCCACGCCCCAAACTTCGCCGATGGGTGTATCCTGCAAGGCCTTTGCAATTTTTTCTTCGGTATCCAGTACTACCACACATTGCGTAGCTATTTTATTTTTTTTGGCAAGATGATTTGCTACTTTGGATAATACCTTGGTAGGCGCCACGCCAACAGAAACTTTTATACCGGTCCATTGCTCCACTGTCTCTTTAATCCGGATGCTCATTTTCTCCAGATCGGTCACGGCAAATTTCTCCATGTTTAAAAAGGCTTCGTCAACAGAATACACTTCTACATTTTCTTTACCTACCAGCACCCGCAGTGTTTCCATCACACGCCAGCTAAGGTCGCCATACAAATTGTAGTTAGACGAGAAGGTGGCTACCTGGTGTTTTTCTATCAACGGCTTAGCCAAAAAATAAGGGCCGGCCATTTGTACCCCAAATGCTTTTGCCTCATCCGTACGGCTTATAATACAGCCATCATTGTTGCTGAGTACAACAACGGGCTTGTTATCTAAATGCGGTTGAAACAAGCGTTCGCAGGAGCAATAAAAACTGTTACAATCTACAATGGCAATCATATGCTTCGGATAAGATGGATCACTACACCCCAAATTTTAAAATCACTAAACTCACTCACTTCAATCGGCGATAGCTTGGGCGTTTCCGGAATCAGCCTTAGTTTGTTGATCGTTCTTTCATAGCGCCGTATCAGCATTTCACCATCAATCACAGCAATTACAATTTTGCCATTAACCGGTTTTACACTCCGGTCTACAATCAAAATATCGCCATCAAAAATACCTGCATTGATCATACTGCTTCCGTTCATCTTCATAAAAAATGTAGCCGGCTTGTTGCGGATTAATTGCTCATTCAAATCAATGCCCCGTTCCATATAGTCATCTGCTGCTGCACCAAAGCCGGAGGTATTGGCCGTTTGCACATCCTGCTGACTGTAATTTTTGCTACCGGTATAGCTGCTGCTAAAAAAGTTTTCAACGTCCATATAAATAATTTGATTATTAGCTAAAATAGTTAGTAAATTTATGCTAAAATAATTTGCATTACCAAATAAAAAAATGCACATTTAATGAACGATCGGGGGTACAGGTTCATTATTTTAATTTAAAACAAGCAGCATGCAATCCATTACTAAAACTTATTTAACAGGCATTATTTTTAGAACGATTAATCAAACCATACAGGCTCGCCGGGCTTCACAAAAAAATCATCTGCATTACCTAAACTATCCTACCGCCAGGCAGGAGGAGGTATTAGATTTTATTCAATCGATGCCCTATTTTGATGAACAGCTTAAAAAGTTTTTGATGGGTAAATTAAATGAAACTACCATTATCATCAGCCAAAACTGGGAAACCGCTTTTATAGTAAAATGCAAGTTATGGGCACATAGCAGCGATTGGTTGCATAAGGATACCATGTTCTCCATCGGGTTTTACCCGGAGTATATTAGCAGGCGAAAAGAATCTTTGACGTTGCCTTACTAGGAAGCGATACCTACAGCAAAATTTGTATGGGTTTTATTGAGAGAAGAAATAGGATGAAACTGGCGAAGATTGGTTACCATTCGGCGAACAAATTTTTACCTCAACCATGTCAAGGTAATATTTCACTGTCGGTTCCTTTAATTGCAAGCAATTCCTTTACCATTGCTTCCAGCTCTACAATTCTTTTTTCCAGATTGGGTAATTTACGGGCAATGGCCTGGCTGCGTAAGGCGGAAGTGTATTCGTACGCCGGTGATCCTGTAACAACTGTGTTGGGTTTTTTGATCGATTTACTTACACCACTCTGGGCATTTATCTTACTTCCATCAGCAATTTGTATGTGACCAACAACTCCGGCCTGCCCGCCAATCATAACATTGCTGCCAATTTTTGTAGAGCCACTAACCCCTGCCTGCGCAGCAATTACTGTATTGCTGCCCACCTCAACATTGTGTGCTATTTGTATCAGGTTGTCGAGTTTAGCGCCTGACCTTATAATGGTGGAGCCTATGGTAGCCCGGTCTATAGTTGCATTAGAGCCAATTTCAACATTGTCCTCAATAACTACATTTCCTATTTGTGGCACCTTATTAAACGAACCATCAGGCTGAGGTGCAAAACCAAACCCG
>JANPNY010000092.1:0-1781 GCA_031427745.1 Chitinophagaceae bacterium
AGGGACGACTTTGAAAGATTGTATAATGATATTGCATTAATCGAAGAAGCTACCGAACTTAAAAGTATTTTATCCAGATATATTAAAGATGGATTTAGAAAAGAGCTAATGGATGAAAATTTACCTAACACGGTGTCAAAATATATTGAAACAAATAAAAATAATATATTAAATAACGCCTTTTACTGGTGGCAGGAAAAAATGGTTTATCTCTTGTATAAATACGAAATCCAACAAAAAGCTGATATGTTAAAGCTACGTAAGATTATGAAAGATGGTAGATCAATCGAGCATATGTTACCTCAGGAATGGGATTATAAATGGATTTGTGAGAGTGACGCCAATAGCATATTTTCTAATGAAAAGAATGCCAGAGAAGAAATCGGCAAAGTTATTAATGGTATAGGCAACTTGTTATTAATAACAGGAAGTGAAAATTCTTCCAAGAGTAATAACAATCATCCTATGAGCTGGCATTATGTTTCATGCTCAGGCGGTTCATACGATATGCATAATGATAATAAAAGTAAATGGACAGATTATAGAGATTGGAACGAAATAATTATTAATCGAGGTAATAAGATATTTAATTTCCTCAAAGAGTTTATAAGCTAATGTCCAAACGTGGCTACATATCCCGCTACCTGCTCATCCTGAAAAAGCTGAAAGCAAAACCCTACTCCACTTACGAAGAGTTGCAGGGCTACATCGACAATCAGTTTAACTATTTGCAAATGCAAGATGACACTTTGAATATTGGTTTTTCAAAGCGGACTTTGCAAAGAGATATCCGGGAAATACGAGACACTTTCGGAATTGACATTGAGTATTCATCCAAAAGCAAAGGCTATTTCATCAGCCAGAGCGAAGCGGAGAATATGAATTTTCAGAGAATGATTGAAGCGTTTGATATGTTCAATTCATTGAACCTTGCACAGGACCTGACACCGTTTATTCACCTGGAGAAACGCAGACCACAAGGCACTGAAAATCTGTACGGATTGCTTCACGCCATCAAAAACAAATTGCAAATCAACTTTTGCTATCAAAAATTTTGGGCAGATGAAATCAGTCAGCGGACCGCGGAACCATATGCGTTAAAGGAGTTTAAAAACCGCTGGTATATTTTGGCGAAAGACAGCAAAGACGGCAACATGAAAAGTTTTGCACTTGACCGCCTTACAAATCTCGTCATTACAAAAAGAAGCTTTGAAACTACAAACACCTACAACATTGAAGAAAGCTATCGCTACTGTTTTGGAATCATCAGCCCCGACGATGTTGAACCTCAGGAGATAATTTTGTCGTTTGACCCGTTCCAGGGAAAGTACATCAAGACCTTACCGCTTCACCACACACAGCAGGTTTTGGTAGACACCGAAGATGAGTTGCAGATAAAATTAAAGTTGTGTGTTACCCACGACCTGATCATGGAGTTACTATCGTTTGGAGACAACATGAAGGTGTTACAGCCAAAGACATTGGTGGCCGAAATAAAAGCGGCACACAAACAGGCATATAATCAGTATTAAAGCGCGATAATTACATTTTGGAAACCCTTCAGTTGGGTTTCTCATGCTTCACGAACCCATGATCTATTCCCGGCTTATCCTAATCAGTAACTTGTATTGTTTCTCCCCAAAAGCAAAACCAGTAACGTAATGCTACTGGTTTTTGCTTATCCATTATCCTGTGGCTATCCCTAACCATTAATCAACCATTCCTACATCCAAATCCAATAATTTATGTACAGCCATTTGTAATGTTTCTTGTTTTTTAGC
>JANPNY010000093.1:0-4256 GCA_031427745.1 Chitinophagaceae bacterium
AATGATATTTATGGTAGAGATGAGGAAGCACAGGATATCAATCCAGAGGATCTTTCCACTAAAAAAGCCACTAACGAGCTTAATGATAATCCTGAAGAAATTGACTTGTGTAACAATTATGATGGTACTTACCTCGATGTGCCAGGCGCTGACCTATATGATGCTGATGAAGAGATTGCAGAGGAGGACGAACAAAGTAAATACTTTAGCATCGCCGGCGAAAACCATATGGAGTTGGAAGAAGATCACTATGATTGAGGGAGTTAAACAGGTTAAGTTGGCACCATTAGAATTTTTTTTTACAAGAAGCTGGTCGGTTTTTTACATTGCACATTTTCAATTTTAAAAAAGCAACTATGGAAATAACAATTCAGTCAATCCACTTTAATTCCAAAACAGCATTAAATGATTTTATAACCGAAAAGGTAAACAAACTGGCACACCTGTTGTATAAAATTGAATCTGCCCTCGTAACGTTGAAAATGGAAAAAACGTATACAAGAGAAATTAAAATCTGTGATATTCGCCTTGCCGTTCCTGGCAACGATTTGTATGTTACAAGGCAAAATGAAACATTTGAAGCAGCCACCCATGAAGCTGTAGATGCCCTGCTGGAGCAGATTAAGAGAATGAAAGGCAAGGCGATGGCTATGCATTAAAACTGCGTTTAAAAACAGGGAAGTAGTAAGTATTTATTTAAGAGTTTCAAAATAAACAATGAAGAATAGTTTGCAATTTGTTGCCATTTCCGGAAGTCTGCGAAAGGAATTTTTTAATACAATGGCCTTACAGGCAGCACAAAAACTTACCCCTCCATCAGTTGTTATTTAACAGTTGTTTATTGAAGGGCTGCCGTTGTATAATTTCGATTTGTATTCGCACCAGCAGTCTGCAATTGTTGAGAATCTTAGCAAAGAAATTAAAGCCGCCGATGCACTTATTTTTGTTACGCCGGAGTATAATTATTCAATACCCGGGGTACTTAAAAATGCAATTGACTTTCTTTCCAAACATCCATCAAAACCGTTTGATAATAAACCGGTTGGTATTATTAGTGCAAGTCCGGGTATGCTGGGTGGAGTAAGGGCACAATATCACCTTCGGCAGATTATGGTTGCTGTAAATGCTGTAGTTTTGAACCAGCCTGAAATTATAATTGCCCAAGCCAATACAAAATTTGACGGTGAGGGTAACCTGGTAGATATCAATATAAAAGAATTTATCAATAAATTTATTTTGGCATTGGAGACCCTCACAAACAGAATTAAAATAAGAGATATTTAAAAGCTTCTAAAAAAATCAATGACTACCAAGCAAATTGTTTTAGCCTCAAGACCAAAAGGAACACCTACCCCGAACGATTTTCTAATTGAAAACGTTGAGCTGCCACCAATAAAAGATAATGAATTGCTATTGCAAGGCATGTATTATTCTGTAGATCCTTATATGAGAGGTCGAATGAATGATGCTAAATCGTATGTGGCCCCATTTAAGGTGGGCCAACCGATGGAGGGTGGGGTGGTTGCTAAAGTTATTGATAGTAAATCAGCGGATTTTAAAACCGGGGATATTGTATTAGGTACACTGCCCTGGAGTGAGCAAATGCTTACACTTGCAACTGCAGTAAAAAAGATTGATGCGGAGCTAGTACCAGCAAGTTATTACCTGGGTATTTTGGGGATGCCGGGTTTAACTGCCTATTTCGGACTTATGGATATCACCAAACCCAAAATGGGCGAAACCATAGTGGTATCAGGTGCTGCCGGTGCAGTTGGTGTAGTAGTTGGCCAAATAGCAAAAATTCATGGATGCCGTGTTATTGGAATTGCTGGTTCTGATGATAAAGTCAAATTACTAAAGGAAGAATTTGGTTTTGATGAAGCTATCAATTACAAAACCACAGCCGATATTAAACAGGAAATTGCCCGCCTTTGCCCAACTGGGGTAGATGTTTATTTCGACAATGTTGGCGGTACAATATCTGATGCGGTTGTTGCTAATATTAATTTTCATGCACGCATTGCCTTATGCGGCCAGATATCATTGTACAATAGCACGGAAGTGCCAGTGGGCCCACGCTTGCAACCAATGTTGCTCACGAGGAGTGTATTGATGCAGGGTTTTATTGTTAGTAATTATCAAAGCCGTTTCCCCGAGGGTATTCATCAATTGGCACAATGGATAGCTGCCGGCAAATTAAAATATACGGAGACTATCCTGCATGGTTTTGATCAATTACCTGTGGCATTTATTGGTTTATTTAAAGGTGAAAATAAAGGCAAGATGGTGGTAGAAGCATAAGGAACAGGTAAATAATCGTAGTTAAACTTCCTCGAAAATATTGTACCCACATAAACACTTTACGGTTATGTAAGTAATCTGGAAATAAAAGAAATTAGGTTAAAGATTGATATATAAAAAGCCTTGATTGAGTAATCTTTCAAGGTTTTTATTTTTAATAAAATTTGGTAGAGGTACAGCAACCATTGGCTTGCTTTATGTAGGCTAAATGCTTCAGGAATCCCCTATATTTACAGTAACAACACAGATACAAAACATATGCCTTTACAGCCTCCGTTCACTTTTTACGATAAATTAAACCGCAGCTTAATAAGCATTTTGCTGATATTCGTCATCCTGTTTTTAGCCCAGCATATTTTAATTCCAGTGGCATTTGCAACCTTGTTCTCTCTGCTGCTGGTTACGCCTTGTACTTATTTTGAGCGGCTTGGTTTTAGCAGGGGTTTGTCTGCTTTGTTTTCTACCCTCCTGTTTATTCTGGCTGGTTCCGTTGTGATGGTTTTTATTTCAACACAGGTAGTTGCATTTAAAAATGATCTTCCCAAATTAGCCGATTTATTATTCGCCGGGTTCAATCAATTCCAGGCATGGATTGTACGGAAATTTAGTATCAGTACCACCAGTGTGGATGAGTTTCTCCACAATGCTACTACTAAGGCGCTCTCCAATTCTACCAGTATTATTGAGGTTACCGTAGGTACAGTTTCCGGTGCACTCATTTACCTGGTTTTGATACCTATTTATACCATGTTATTGCTGTACTACCGTGGATTAATTGTACGGTTTTTCGTTACGGTATTTCATCCAAAACATACAGGAGTAA
Organism: Chitinophagaceae bacterium; assembly: GCA_031427745.1. Taxonomy (GTDB): domain Bacteria; phylum Bacteroidota; class Bacteroidia; order Chitinophagales; family Chitinophagaceae; genus Ferruginibacter. Next base: position 3,125 of record JANPNY010000093.1, read on the forward strand.
TAATGGGCGTGTTGGGTAAAGTGCGCTATGTTATTAAAGTTTATATCCTTGGATTATTTATTGAAATGGCCATTGTAGCAGTAATGAATTGTACAGGATTTTTAATATTAGGCGTAAAATATGCCTTTCTGTTGGGGGTAATTGCAGCCTTATTAAACGTAATACCTTACCTCGGAATTTTTTCGGCCTGCGTAATTAGTTTGTTGATTACTTCTACCACCAATACACCCGGTACTGTAGTAGGCGTTGGTATTGTATTATTGGTAGTTCACCTAATCGATGCCAATATTATTTTACCTAAAGTAGTTGGCTCTAAAGTAAAAATTAATGTATTGGCAACCTTACTTTCTGTTTTGGTGGGCAATGCACTGTGGGGCATAGCAGGCATGTTTCTTTTTATCCCCATTATTGCGGTATTAAAAATAATTTTCGATTCTGTAGAAGTACTTAAGCCATGGGGACTATTGCTTGGAGAAGAAGCCAGTTCTGTTGCACCAAAACCAGCACGTAAATGGAAGAATATATTTAGCCGTAAAAATAAAAAAAGCAACGCTGTTATTAAGTAAAATTAATTGTTGCAAAATTGAGATTATTACTAATAGCTTGCATGGGTGCATTTCTAATTGTCGCCGGTTAGTGGGGACACTATAAATGTTCGAAAGATTTTAGTCTTTTGTAGTACATTGAAAAATATACGGTAAAATAATGTCACCCCTTCAGGGGTTCCTATAGGCTTGTGTTTCTTTAGGCTATATTAATGTCAGCCTTTCAGGCTTTAAAATCCCGAAGGGATGATATTACTATAGAAAAATTAATTAAAAATTGCCGAAACCCTGAAAGGGTGATATTAGTTTTTGTAAACATAAAATTCTTCCGAACAGTTGTGGTTGGGACACCAACCGGGGCGTCGGCGGTGGGCGGTGTCCCAACCACCACGAAAAGCCTGGTATTGCGACAATTTAAAATGCGCCCGTTTGCACTTAAATGCGGTAACTAATTGCTAAACTTATTAAACGAAGCTGTGGTAAATTTTTTGGTGCAGACTAATTGTTGAACAATTAAAAAAATTACTTTCTTCTGATAAAATTATTCTGTTTTTAAATACACTTTAAATTCCGAACCTTTTCCCGGC
>JANPNY010000094.1:0-1845 GCA_031427745.1 Chitinophagaceae bacterium
GGTTGATGGTGCTGTTCCTTAGTATGATGGTTCATTGCCTGCCACAATAGATCAAATACCGGGAAATATAGTTAGCATAGAAAGATCTACATGAAGAAGGATTGGCTAGGCCTCTTATTAAAAAACCTATTAAAACTTACAATCGAATTGCAACCGTTACACTCCCGTTTCTACCATCGCTTGGCCACACACCTGGGCCAGGATAAAACATCGGCCGCTTGGTAAAATATTGCTGATTGGTAAAGTTGTTTATATTGGCTTTTAGCTCCAGATTTTTGGAGAACCGAATGTTAATATTCATATCTGCAATACCATAGGCAGGTACCAAACCTACGGCACCAGTGGCTTTGGCAGGCTGTATTGTATTTAATGGATCTGCAAAACTTTCGGCAGTGTAGCTGTACAAAACAGACCAACTTATTTTTTGATAACGAAGGGTTAGCCCGTTTCTTGAAATTACATCCGGTGCAGATTCTACCTTATTGCCCTGTATGCTTATATTAGCAGTGCCGCTCTTTACATTGGCATTCGTATATCTTGCATGATTAAAAGCAGTGGATGTAAAAACAGATAGTCCCAGTTTTTTACCCAGTATCCAATCTCCCTGCACAAAAATTTCGGCCCCGCTTGTAAATGAATTTCCAATATTGGTACGGTAGGTATAAAAGGCCCCGAGATTATCTGTGAGTGCCAATGTACCAAAGCGGTTGTTGTATTGCAGCAAATAGCCGGTTATATCCCATCGTAAAAATTTCCAATTGCCCCTACAGCCCAGCTCTGCGTTATACCCTTTGGAATCCTGTATGTTGGGGTCCACTTTTTCGTACAGTGAAGCAGGAATTAAATCTTTAAACAACATGGCACGATAACCCTGGCTAAAGCCGGCATATAGTTCTGTATTTGCGGAAATACTGTAGTTAATATTGCCACCCAATAATGGAAATTGGTGTTTCATAGAAACCGGTATCTTGTTATCCGGGTAATAGCTGATAATGCCACTCATAGCTGTTTGGCCCATCTCCATTCTTGCACCGATGTTTACTGACAAATTAGAATTCAATTGAAATTTATTTTCTGCAAACACAGCTATATTGCGGGTTTTAAGATGTACATCTCTCCCAAAGCCAGGCGTTGCCAGGCTAAGATCATAATCGTTGCCGGTAGTTCCTTTGCCCAATTGGCGCCGATGTAAATCATTATTCATATACTGAATGCCGGCTGCAAGCGAACCTGTTTTTTTACCCATTCTGTATTGTTGCAGTAAGCGTAGTTCAGTAGTATAACTGTTGAAATTATCAATATCTACCTGGCGGTTATTGTATTGCAACGTAGCTGTAACAATACTGTCTTTTATATTGGTTGGCTTATCAAACTGCACACTGTTTCTTGCTCCTAAAACGGCAGAAGTGGTTAGCTGAAATTTTGTGTTGTTTGCCACCTGCCAGTTAATGGTAATCGACGGCACATGAATATCCGGACTAAAATAATTTCGGGAACGGGTTGCCTGGGTTGGATCTGCCGCAAACATACTGTCATTTAATGCACCCGGTATGCGGTACCTGTATGTTGATCGGGCCCATTCGGCACGAACGGAAAATTTTTTAGTAGGCTCGTAAGTAAGTATAACAGCTTCGCTTTCTGAATTGGTATGTTCATTTTTACGGTATCCATCCCTCGATTTTTTTTGAATGTAGGCATAGTAGCGAAGCTTACCAATTTTACCACCAATTGCATTGTAGCTGCTGAGTAAATTAAAAGATCCTGCTGTGGAAATGTTTTCAAAACTAAACGGCCTGCTGGTATCACCCTGCTTTGTGATATAGTTTATCATGCCGCCAAACTGAG
>JANPNY010000095.1:0-8028 GCA_031427745.1 Chitinophagaceae bacterium
ACCAGTTGCTGATCGCCTACGGTTAACACCTTTGTTTGAGTTGAATCAAATAAAGATCCGAAAGTAGTTCCTATAATGTCCGAGCTTACAATTTCATCAACGTTGTAGCCAAATCTCTCATTGCTGGCGGTTTTCATGGCTGCATTAATTTCTTCTATAGTTACTTTTTTATTTAAAATAGAAACCAATTCAGTTAAAGAACCTGTGATAACAGGAACCCTTTGTGCACTGCCATCCAGTTTACCTTTAAGCTCTGGTAATACCACGCCAATTGCTTTTGCAGCACCGGTGCTATTAGGTACAATGTTGGCTGCGGCTGCTCTTGCCCTGCGCAAATCACCTTTCGGATGAGGCGCATCCAGCGTATTCTGATCGTTGGTGTAAGCGTGAATGGTAGTCATAATTGCAGTTGCAATACCAAAAGAATCATTCAACACTTTGGCCATTGGTGCAAGACAATTGGTTGTGCAACTAGCGCAACTGATAATGGTTTCGCTGCCATCCAAAATAGAATGGTTCACATTAAATACAACTGTTTTTACATCGCCGGTTGCAGGTGCAGAAATTACCACACTTTTTGCACCGGCTGTAATATGTGCTTCTGCTTTTACCTTATCTGTAAAAAAGCCTGTACTTTCAATAACAACATCCACTTCATGACTTCCCCATGGAATTTGTGATGGATCTTTTTGTGCGTATATTTTTACTTCGTGCCCATTTACTAAAATAGAATTTTCGGTAGATGTTACTTCCTGGTCAAAACGACCCTGTGCACTATCGTACTTTAACAAATGTGCCAATACAGCGGGACTGGTTAAATCATTGATGGCTACTACATCAATACCCTGCATGTTATAGATTTGACGAAACACCAAACGGCCGATGCGGCCAAACCCGTTGATAGCAACTTTAACTGAACTCATAGTTGAAATGTTTTTTTTTTTTAAAACGGGGCAAAGGTAATGATTCGTAACATAAAAAAAATTTCGTATTTACTTGCTGACCGTTTTTTGGTAAACACTCATCCATTAAAAGTTAATTTCTGCAGTGTAGTTTACCCGTAAATTTCAAACTAAGTTGGATAGTTTTTAATTGCAAACGTAGGGTGCATTTTTAAAACAACAGGCAGAAAAATTATTCAGGTTTAAACAGCTTAGCATCTACTGGTTGATTGAGTTCAATTTTGTCAAACGTAGTACCGCCGCCGGCACTGCCTTGTCCGGTAGGGTTTTTTGTTTCAATGTTGTGCGCAAACATAATTCCATCTACGGCTTTGTAATCAGCATAGATAGTAAAAATCTCTGTCTCAGCTCCCCCAGCTCCACCAGGCCTTCTTCCGCCACCTTTTGCAGCCGATTGTGTAATTAAATAAGTGGTGGCATCAATCCAGTATTTAATCTCTTTGCCGGCTTTGGTAGTAAGTTTTATTTTATAACAGGTGTTGCCATCAACGGTATCTTTTCCTAACAGTTCCGTTGTATTTCCTTTTGCAATATAGTCCACCAATGGGCCTGCAATATCCAGTTCTGTTTGCATACCGGCAAGGGCTTCATCAGGCAATTTAGTGGGAGTAGGAGAGCGCATCGGAATAAACGACCATGCTTCTTTTTCTGTTACCAGCATAAAGCCATTAGTGCCTCCCATTTCAAATTCGGTACGGCTTAGTTTACCTTGCTCTTTGGTGATTTTTACTGCCACTTCATTACCCATCATTTCACGGCTGCCCTCCATGTAAATGGATTTAATTGCAAGCAGTTTATCTTTTCCGCCACGGGCTTTTTCATATTTTTCAATCACGTCATCAACCGTTTGTCCACTGGCAAATTGTACTGCCACTAAAAAGATAATTAGCAGACCGAATAAAACTAAGTTTCTCATGTAATAAATTTTGTAGCGTGAAGATAGATGAAAGTGCCACTGTAAAATTACCTGATATAGAATTATCAGTATAGAATACTTACACTTAGCACAAATAAATTCTAATAGCAAAGCAGCTTACATTTGTGTAAGAACAATAAAGCTTTCATAATGATTCAAAAAATTAAGGGTAAGGTTGTTGACATTCTCAATAAAAATATATTCGATGCGGAAGTAGTATTTGATAACGTAAATATAATTTCCATCACACCAACAACTTTATCAGCCAATACGCCTGTCAGCTATATCCTACCTGGATTTATCGACAGCCACGTACACATAGAAAGCAGCATGCTTGTTCCGGCTGAATTTGCAAAACTGGCCGTGGTGCATGGCACGGTGGCTACCATCAGCGATCCGCATGAAATAGCCAATGTATGCGGTATAGAAGGCGTAGCGTTTATGATTGAGAATGGTAATACAGTTCCGTTTAAATTTAATTTTGGCGCCCCCAGTTGTGTGCCTGCAACCATATTTGAAACAGCAGGTGCTGCACTGGATTCGGTTGCTGTAGATACATTGCTGCAGAAAAAAGAAATTCTGTATTTGAGTGAGATGATGAACTTTCCGGGCGTATTATTTAACGACGAAGAAGTGATGGCGAAAATTGCATCTGCAAAAAAATATAAAAAGCCGGTAGATGGTCATGCACCGGGATTGAGAGGGGCGGATGCAAAGAAATACATTGATGCAGGCATCAGTACCGATCATGAATGTTTTACGGCGGATGAGGCACTGGAAAAACTTCAATACGGAATGAAGATTTTGATAAGAGAGGGAAGCGCTGCTAAAAATTTTTGAAGCTTTGGTTGGCCTGATGCATGATCATTATCAAAACATGATGTTCTGCAGCGATGATAAACATCCGGATAGCCTGGTAGATGGCCATATCAATCAGTTATGTGCCAGGGCAGTGGCTAAAGGCGTTGATGTTTATAAAGTGTTGCAGGCAGCCTGTGTCAATCCTGTACTACATTATAAGATGCCGGTAGGCTTGCTGCAAGAAGGTGATGCCGCTGATTTTATTGTGGTAGAGAACCTTGTTAATTTTAAAGTAACTCAAACTTATATCGACGGGCAACTGGTGGCAAATAATGGTAAGTCGCTAATTGAAACACAACCAAGCAGTATTATTAATCAATTTAGTTGTAACGAAAAGGTGATAGCTGATTTTGAAATACTGCACAAGGGTGAAAAAGAAATTTTTGTAATTGAGGCAGTGGAAGGCCAGCTGATAACTAATAAACTAATGTTGCCACCAAATATTGAGAATGGGAAAATAGCAACTGACGTTGCTAATGATGTTTTAAAAATTGTAGTGGTTAACAGGTATAAAGATGCGCCTGTTGCAAAAGCCTTTGTAAAAAACTTTGGCTTAAAACATGGGGCCATTGCAAGTACCGTAGCGCACGATAGTCATAATATTATTGCAGTGGGTGTAGATGATGAAAGCATTTGCAAAGCTGTAAATCTTGTAATATCAGCAAAAGGAGGGGTTAGTTGTATTATCGCCTCAACCGGCGGGGTTGGTTTGGAAGGGACTGTTTTGCCTTTACCGGTTGCCGGTTTAATGAGTAACGAAGATGGATACAAAGTGGCCGCTGATTATACGGCCATTGATAAAATGACAAAAGAATTGTTAGGATCTACGCTGGCAGCACCTTTTATGACCTTATCTTTTATGGCTTTGCTGGTAATACCCCATCTAAAATTGAGTGACCTGGGATTGTTTGATGGGGATGAGTTTAAGTTTGTGTAGACAAACTAGTGTTAAGGTAAGCTTGAATTGTCAGTAGTGAATGGTCAATGGTGAATGGGCAAAACATAAAAAAGTAAGCATTCATTGATATCTATTCACAATTCACCATTGACCATTCACAAATCAATACGTCACATTAAACTTAACAAAGCACTAATAGCTCTTTTTCTCAACCATTGAATAGGCTACCGATGACGCTACTGAAAGTATAAGACTGAAAATTACAGCCCACCAAAATCCATCTATTCTTATACCATCCATTAATCTATCGGCAAGCAGGATGATAAGCGCATTTATTACAAATAAAAACAAGCCCATCGTTATAATGGTGATGGGTAAAGTAAGAATCACTAAAATTGGTTTGATAAAAGTATTCAGCAATGCAAGCACTACTGCAAGAATGAGTGCATCAGTAAAATTGGGAATGTGCACACCTTTTAAAATAATGCTTAAGCCATAAGCTACAGCTGCTGTTATAAAGAGGCGGATGATGAGGTTCATACTGATTATTTTTAGTGATGAATAATTAAAAATTATTGTTCCGTAAGATAGTGCTAAAAAGTATCCTTAAAAAAATAACTCTTTTTCAAAAATTTTCAGCCATAAGCCTTACAAAAAAATTACGATCCAAATTGTATTCCCGATTTAATCCGGCTGATTAATAAATTATAACAATTGCGTATCAACCTGTCTGCAACCTGTGCTCTTGAAGGAGGCTGCTGGTTAACATTGTTGTTTATCCTGTTCCAGTCCTGCGGCGTTAAGGCTCTTTGGTCGCCGGAATAAGTGGCTGTTTCAATGCGCCAGTCATCATTGCCTGGAAAACGATCGTACAATAAATTATTACCAGTAGCCAGGTCGTAAATACGGCATTCCAATGTTGCCCTGCTTTGCATATAATTTGTGTTTGTAAATACGGTTGCATATACCGTCTGATAAATTGGTTTGGGTGGTGTAGAATTGGTAGTGCCGGTTTGTATCTGTGCACTCCGTTTGGTTGATGAGCGGTTGCTAAAAACCCGGCCAACGTATAGTTCGGTAAAATTTAATTCCACCATTCTGTCGGCCCGTATTTGTCTTGTGTTGGCATCCCAATCAGAATAAAAACGTACATCCCTAAATGATTGTGAATTGAGGTCGCTTATGATTTGTTGCTGCAACCAATCATTTTGAAAGCCCCAATAATCCCAGCCTTGGTTGTAATAATTGGCAGCCCTTACAATTACATTGATGGTTGCCTTTTCTGTAGCTTCTCTTATAAGATTTCTTACATCCTGGTACCCAGGGATAATGCTATTTGCTTTGTTAAAATTATCCAATGCATTGCGTGCAGCCCGCCGGTCATCTACATTCAAATCTTCCAGCCCCTGGTTGTAAAATTCTTTAGCAGCAGTTGTTTTAGCCTCTGCAATTGCAAAAGTGGGATCCCATGGTTGGGGTACTATGTTTTTTGCAGCAGGTGTGGCAATAATTTTATCATGCAACTGCAGCATAACAGCCCATTCTTTTGCAAGGCGCAAATACCGGTCACCCGGGGCCAGCGTACCAAAGTCCGCTGCTGTTAAAAATTGTCTTTTAGCCAATACCGTATTATAAGCCTCCGGCAATAGCTTAGCTGCAGCCCCATCATTGCTGTTTTTAGACAGCCGTTCCACCAGTTCAAATAAACTGGCATCTTCGGGTGTGTAGTATTTTTTAAGTTTGTTACTCGGCCCGCAACTCATTAAATACAGCGCAATAAAAAGAATGATGTTTTTCATAGCTTTTTAGTTTTAAAAGAATAACCCATGTAACAGGTAATACTTTTTGTTACTGTCCTTTTGACTTCGGATAACCTAAAACACACAACAAAAAGGAGGCCGATAAAACGTTTCGGGTATTTTACGTTAATTATTTGGCTGATGTTATATAGGTTATTATCTTCGCCTTCCTTTTTAAAGGAGAACAAAGAAACCCTATTTATTCACAACCCGAAAAATTTCTATTTTTTATGGCTGTAAAAATGAGACTGCAACGTCACGGTTCTAAAAAAAGACCGTTCTACTTTATAGTAGTTGCAGATGGCAGAAGTCCACGTGATGGCAAATTTATTCAGAAACTAGGTACGTACAACCCACTAACTGTTCCGGCAACCGTATTGATTGATCGGCAGAAGGCGTTGGATTGGTTACACAAAGGTGCTCAGCCAACTGACACTGTTCGTCGTATCCTTTCTTTCAAGGGCGTATTGTTCCTGAAGCATTTGTTGAGAGGTGTAAGCTTAGGCCTGTTTGACGAAGCTGTTGCAATGCAAAAATTTACTGCATGGAGTGCCGAGCATGATGCTCACATTGCCAAACGTTCCGGAGCTCATAAAAAAGCCCGCCAGGATAGCCGCAACGTTCCGGTAGTAAAGAAAGTTGCAGAAGCACCAACAGCAGTTGTTGCAGAAACACCAGCAACCCCAGAAGAAGAAACTAAAACAGGCGAATAATTTACCTCTGTCCGGTTACCTCTTTTCAGCAATTTCGTTTTTCGGAATTGCTTTTTTTATGCCGTAACTTTCCAAATTAAACCATTTTCAACTATTTAAACCACCTTCAACACTTGCGATGGCCCAATACTTTAAAATAGGAAAACTCGCTGCCAGCTTTGGCTTAAAAGGCGAATTGGTTTTGCAACATAATCTTGGTAAGAAAACAACCTTAAAAGGACTGGAAACGTTTTTCCTGGAAGAAGGTGCTGATAATTTTATGCCTTATTTTATTTTAGGTACCTCCATAAAAAATGATGCTGAAGTGTATGTACAGGTGGATGGCATTGTTACCAAAGAGGCTGCCAGGAAATTAACACCCAAAGACGTTTGGCTGGCTGCTGATGACTTTAAAAAATTCACTGCTGCATCAGCGCCTATTTCTATGCTGGGTTATAGTATGATAAATAACGGGGAAAATTTGGGCGAAATTGTGGAAGTAATTGAACAGCCACACCAGTTGTTATGTGCTATAATGCTGGATGGTAAAGAAGCACTTATACCCATTCATGAAGCATCACTCGAAAAAATTGATAAAAAAAACCGGAAGGTATTTGTAAAACTGCCGGATGGTTTGTTGGATATTTACCGGTAATAATTATTGTAAATGAGTACAGTGAAAAATGCTCCTCAACGCATAGTTGCCCATTTTGATTTAGACTCCTTTTTTGTGTCTGTTGAAATATTAAACAATCCTTCGTTAAAAGGCAAGCCTGTATTTGTGGGTGGCAGCGAAAGAGGCGTGGTAGCGGCTTGCAGCTATGAAGCCCGGAAATTTGGTATCCATTCCGGTATGCCTTCCCGGCAGGCGATGCAGCTTTGTCCGCAGGCAATTGCAATAAAAGGTACAAGAGGAGAATACAGTCGCTTCTCCCGCTGGGTTACACAAATTGTTGCGGCTAAAGCACCGCTTTTTGAAAAGGCTTCTATCGATGAATTTTACCTTGATCTTACCGGCATGGACAAATTTTTTAATCCACTGCAGTGGACCATCAATTTAAGACAGGAGATAATGGACGAAACAAAGCTGCCTATTTCATTCGGACTTTCCTGTAATAAAATGATGGCTAAAATTGCCACTAACCAGGCAAAGCCTAACGGCTATCTGCAAATACCTTTTGGAAAAGAAAAAGAATTTTTGGCACCGCTTGCTGTTGATAAAATACCAGGCGTAGGCGAGCATACACATGCTGTACTTAAATCGATGGGTATTTATACAATCGGAGATGTAAATATTAAAACACCGGCAGAGTTAGAAGAAAGACTGGGTAAATGGGGGATTGATTTGTGGCAAAAGAGTTTTGGTATTCATACCAGCGAAGTAGTACAATACCACGAGGCTAAATCAATCTCCAGCGAAAACACCTTTGATGAAAACAAAACCGATCTTGTTTTTTTAATGAGCGAGCTGGTACGTTTAACAGAAAAAATTGCGTTTGAATTAAGGCAGGATGGAAAAGCGGCCGGTTGTGTGGCTGTTAAAATAAGATACCCGGATTTTGAAACCACCTCCCGTCAAACCACCATTTCCTTTACCTGTGCAGATGATGAGCTAATACCGGTAGTAAAAGATCTTTTTAATAAATTATATAAAAAAGGAAAGCCCATTCGGCTGCTGGGCGTGCGTTTGAGCGAATTAACACAGGATGCGGTGCAAACCAATCTGTTTTCTGACACAGAGCGAAAAAGCGATTTATACAAAGCTATCGATGAAGTGAAAAACCGGTTTGGTAAAATGAAAATAAAACGAGCCTCGTCTAATTAATGTTCCCCATTATTCCAACGCTTATCTCACCAAAACTGCATATCCTTTTCTGGTTATCAATTCACCTGTAAAGGT
>JANPNY010000096.1:0-8073 GCA_031427745.1 Chitinophagaceae bacterium
GGAAGTAAAGAACCGTCGTAATTACCAGCATAACTACGCATTGGATCATTTGGATGGTGACTCTACCAGTGGTGCAAGCTATGAATATGGCGTTACTACGCTCATCAGCGATCGCTCAAAAGTGTTTAAGGGTGGAAGTTGGAACGACAGGGCTTATTGGTTATCACCAGGCGCTCGCCGCTTTTTGGAAGAAGAACAATCATCCAGTACTATTGGCTTTAGATGTGCTCAAACCTACATGGGTTCTCCGGAAGGACCCGGATTTAGAGAAGGTAACATCTTTGGAAAGCGTAAGCAAAACGGAAGAAAGAAAAGTTAACAACGTATAAATATTTTAAAAGCCCTTCTCCATACGATGAAGGGCTTTTTTAGTGGTGCTAATTCATTCGTAGAATTTATATTGTCATTGAGAAATTGACCAATAATTTTCACTCAAGATCATTGGTTCTTTATTACTTTTGAAAGATGGAAATTGCAACACTCTACAACCTGTTTTTACAAAATCCCTCAATACAAACCGATACCCGTAAACTTAAACAAGGTGATTTGTTTTTTGCCCTGAAGGGAGACAATTTCAATGGTAATCTTTTTTCAAAACAGGCACTGCAACTAGGTGCAGCATATGCCATCATTGATGAAGTTGTTGACTTTAAAGATGATAGGTTAATAACAACTACCGATGTATTAAAAACACTGCAGGAGCTTGCAAAATATCACCGGCAACAATTTACGATTCCATTTTTAGCCATTACGGGTAGTAATGGAAAAACCACCACAAAAGAATTGGTGAATGAGGTATTGGCAACTACCTGTAAAACCTATACCACCAAAGGGAATTTAAACAACCACATTGGTATACCGCTAACCATTTTGTCCGTTAAAAAAGATGCAGACATTGCTGTAATAGAAATGGGGGCCAATCATCAAAAAGAAATAGAAAGCTATTGCATGTATACCTTGCCAACACATGGCATCATCACCAATTGTGGTAAAGCACACCTTGAGGGATTTGGTGGTGTTGAAGGTGTGAAAAAAGGTAAGGGAGAACTGTTTGACTACCTTAGAAAAAACAATGGCACTGCTTTTATTATGAATGATTATGATTACCTGGTAGAAATGAGCAAAGGATTACCTTTTGTAAAAACCTACGGAACGGTTGATGCAGCAATTGTTGGGGTGGCAGATGCCAATAAACAAATGCTGGAAGTTACCATGGTTAAAGGCACGGGTGTACAACAAATTCATACCAATTTAGTGGGTGCTTACAACCTTCCCAATGTGTTGGTGGCAGTGGCTGTGGGTAAATATTTTAATGTGCCGGATGAGAAAATAAAAATGGCTTTGGAAAATTATGTTCCATCTAACAGCCGCTCTCAGTTAATGGAAAAAGACAGCAATAAAATAATTCTGGATGCCTACAATGCTAATCCAACCAGCATGAAGGCTGCTATTGAAAATATGGCTGCAATGCAAAGCTGCGAAAAGATTTTATTGCTGGGCGGAATGATGGAATTGGGTACAGAAAGCGTTGCAGAACATACCGCCATTATAAACCTGATCGGTCAGCATCAATGGAAGGCGGTAGTATTGGTAGGTGGCGACTTTAAAACAGTTACGCATCCCTATATTTATTTTGAAAATGCTACCGAAGCGAAACAATGGTTACAACTACAACATTTTGAAAACAGCGTATTGCTGGTAAAAGGTTCCAGAAGTATGCAAATGGAAAAAGTATTGGAATAGTAACGGTGCTGCAACTATTACAAATTATTATCAATAAACACCTGTAGTTCTGCATCCGTTTTTATCAACACATCTCTTACCTTGCTACCCTGGTTGGGCCCCACTATTCCCGCAGATTCCAATTGGTCCATCAGCCTGCCGGCACGGTTGTAGCCCAGCTTCATTCTACGTTGAAGTAAAGAGGTACTACCGCTTTGTGTAGTTACAATTATCCGGGCAGCATCCTCAAATAAAGGATCTTTGTCTTTTACATCAAAATCACCTTTTTCCATTTCCTTTTCATCCACATATTCCGGCAATAAAAATGCCTGTGAATAGCCTCGTTGGCTACCGATAAAATCAACTATTTTATCTACCTCCGGGGTATCAACAAAAGCACATTGAAGCCTTACCAGTTCGCCATTGTAACTTATCAGCATATCTCCTTTACCAATCAATTGTTCCGCACCGCCGGCATCTAAAATAGTTCGGCTATCTATTTTACTGCTTACTTTAAAAGCAATCCGGGCAGGGAAGTTGGCTTTGATGGTTCCTGTAATGATATTTACACTGGGCCTTTGTGTGGCAATAATTAAATGCACACCCACTGCTCTTGCCAGCTGCGCCAACCGGGCAATAGGCATTTCCACTTCTTTACCTGCTGTCATTATAAGGTCTGCAAACTCATCTACCACCAGTACAATAAAGGGTAAAAACTGGTGACCTTTCTCCGGGTTTAATTTTCTGGCTGCAAACTTTTCGTTGTACTCCCTTATGTTACGGCAGCCAGCTTCTTTAAGCAGATCGTAGCGGTTATCCATTTCTATGCAAAGTGCATTTAAGGTATGTACTACTTTTTTTGTGTCAGTAATAATGGCGTCTTCTTCTCCCGGGAGCTTGGCAAGAAAATGCTTTTCGATGGTTTTATAAATACTCAACTCTACCTTTTTGGGATCAACCAACACAAATTTTAATTGCGAAGGATGTTTTTTATACAGCAAGGAAACCAATATAGCATTTAACCCTACAGATTTACCCTGACCCGTGGCACCAGCCATTAATAAATGCGGCATGCTGGCAAGATCAACAATGAAATTTTCATTGTCAATTCTTTTGCCAATGGCAATAGGCAGCGAAAAATTATTGTTCTGAAATTTTTCCGAAGAGAGTAAGGTCCGCATGCTTACAATGGTTTTTTTCGCATTCGGAACTTCAATACCGATGGTCCCTTTGCCGGGTATGGGAGCAATTATCCGGATGCCCAATGCAGCAAGGCTAAGGGCTATATCATCTTCTAAATTTTTTATCCTTGAAATACGAACTCCTGCTGCAGGAATAATTTCATACAAGGTAACGGTAGGCCCAACAGTTGCTGAAATTTTCTGGATACTGATATCATAATTTTTCAGTGTGTTGATGATTTGATTTTTGTTGGCCTCCAGTTCTGCAGGATCCTGGATGATTTTTTCACTGCCGTGCGCTTCCAGTAAATCAAGTTTGGGATAAACATAATCCCTTAAATCCAATATAGGGTCGTAAGCCGTATCAATTGTTTGCCGCTTTAGCATGTTTACCGGAGATGCATTTTCTTCTACCGTATGGTCATGTGCATGCTTTATTTCAAGTTCCAGTAAGGCACTTTTCGCTGGCTCTTTTGGATTAATGGCAGAAGTTACCGGGTTGTCTTCTTCCGCTTCATCATTGCTTGCTTCTTCCTTTTCTATTAGCTGAAGATCATGCGCAGGTAATGTGTTTACTTCAAGCGGAATATTGGACATACTTCCGGTTGCAGTATTTTTAATATTGTATTTTTCTTCCGAAAGGGTTTTCTCATTTTCCGTTTCGTTACCTTCCCCGACGTTAAAAGGCGCTTCTTCTTCCATGCTATCCACCTCATACTGCCCATCTGCTATTTCTTTTTTTGCAGGTAATTTAAAAACAGGATTAAAACGCCAGATGATGTAACTCAATACAGCTACAGTAAGCACAGCCAAGGTGCCAACCTGGCCTATTACATGGGTTAGCCAGTTTTTAGCCAATTTACCTACCGCTCCACCCCAGGAAAAAACTTTACCATCAAATACCTGCGCAAAAGCAACGCTTAATATTACCAATCCAAGCAACAAGTACTTTACATTTTTTGAAATGGAGAATATTTTTTTACCAAAAAATAAATTTATACCTACTACAAAAAAGAAACTGCAAATAAAATAAGAAGCTACACCAAAACCTTTGTAGATAAAAAAATGAGATAGATATGCACCCAATGTACCTAGCAGATTACTAACCTGTACGTCGGTACCCCAAAATAAATTACTTCCTGCACTCAATACTTTATCCTGGTCTTCTTCCCAGGTAAAAAGATAAGAAGTGAATGCGATGAATAATAAAAAAGCAATCAGCAGAAATACAATTCCGGTTATTTTATGTGTGCGCTCATCTTTTAGTAATTGTTTTACTTCAATGGGTTGCTCTTTATCCGTCTTGAAAACTTCTTTACCCGAAGCTTTTGATTTAGTAGGTTTCACTTTTGTAGCCATTAACAACAAAGATAGATAAATCAGCCACTGCATTCCTCTCAAATTAGCCGGTTTCTATAGAAAAAATATCGTCTTTTAAAACATTAAAACGCTACATCTGTATAGATTACATTAACTAATGATCCCGTCCGGCTTTTATTTTATTTACAAAAGAATGGCGACGGAATCGACTTTAATAACATCAGGCGTTTTGGCAACGGCCTCAACAATATGAAACGAAGAATGGATGAAATGAATATTCGTTTTTCGATCGAAAAAATAATGGAACGCTGATTAAACTCCAATATTTGTTACCTGCAACGTAGACTTTTTACCAATACCCATAGCCATTAACAGCCATCCGGCAATAAAACAAATTCCTCCTACAGGCGTAATGGCACCCACCCAGGATCTATCTGCAGGATATAAGTGTTTTAGCAAACACAAAAGGTATAAGGAACCGCAGAATAAAACGATGCCTGCAATAAATAGCCAGCCTGCCCATTGCAATTTTTTACCAGCATATTCTTTGAACAACATGCCAGTGGCTAACAACGCAATAACGTGATAAAATTGGTATTTGACGGCGGTTTCAAAAATTTGTAACACTTCTGGCGTTACAATGCTTTTTAGTGTGTGGGCGGCAAAAGCGCCTGTGGCAACCGATATGGCTCCCAACACAGCTGCTATTCGTATAAAAAAAGTATTCATCAGGAAAATTAATAAGGAAGAACAACCTGTTCAAAAGTATGCTCAGAAATGGAAGAATTATCAATTATAATATTGCATTTATTATAAAAAGGTTCCCGCTCTTTTAGTTTTTGTTCAATAAAAAATAGCAATTCGGCCTGGTTTAATTTTTTTATAAGAGGCCTGCTCAATTGCCCTTTAAGCAGCCTTCTCAAAATCTCTTCGGAAGTACATTGTAAATAAATGGTGATCCCACATGCATTCATCCACTCCAGGTTGTCTTTGTAGCAAGGAGTACCGCCACCACAGGCAACAATTGTTGTGGAATTAAGGTCGGCACAGCTTTTTAGCGTTGTGGCCTCTACCGAACGGAAGTAGGCTTCTCCCTTACTTTCAAATATATCCACCACCGATTTTCGTTCCAGATTTTCAATGGCCTCGTCTAAATCTAAAAACGCTAGTTTGTGCGTTGCAGCCCATATTTGCCCCCAGTGCGTTTTACCGCTTCCCATAAAGCCGTTTAGAAAAAAAAGCATATTGTTCGTTGTTATTTTAAAACAAAAGTTTATTAAAGTTACTTAACAAAGGATAGTACTTTAAAAAATGTTATTGTCAACTGCATCACATAAACTTTAAAAAATTGCGATGCAGTAGCTGGGCTAATTTTTCTTTTTAAAATCGCCTCTTTTCCATGCCTGAATAAACTCTGCCCATGCTAATGGATTAAAAATATTTTGTGGAGGTATCTGCCCCTTGTAGTAATTGCTGGCAGCTTGTTTGGTTAGGTAATTCGAGGCAGCCTCCCGTCCGTCCCTCGGCAATGTAGCAATCAAAAGACGACGGGTATCTTCGTTGTTGTTTTTGCGGGCTAATTCAAGGTTGTCGTCGGGTGTTTTTGTGTTTAAAAAATCTCTTTCAAATTGTTCCCGGCTGGGTCTTGCCTTTATGATGGTTGCAGCCAGGTAAATAGTGTCGGTTACCATTAATTGTATAATGCTGTATTGTCTGCCTTCAATATTCGAAGGAATTTTTACCGTCTTGGGCCTAAAGCCAACACTGGTAAATTCTATTACATCTCCTTTTAAAACAACAATACTAAAAACGCCCTGGTTGTTGGTAATGGTTCCCCTGTTTTGCCCTTTTACTACCACACTTACTGCAGGCAATGCTTCTAAACTGTCTGCAGTCATCACCACGCCATATAATTGCACTACTGAATCCTTTGCATCCGTATCCTGGGCCTGCAATGAAATAATAACAAAACACCCAATAATTAATAGTAATAAATTTTTTTTCATTCAACAGTTTTATCCAATTCATGCATTCCAGTATTCAACAAAATTAGGCTATCGGCCAGTTGTATTTTCTTTTCGATTAAAGGAACTTAGATGTGTTAGAAACAAAGTAAAGCTATGAGTGTTTACATTTGCGCTGCAAATATAATTTTAACAAACAATTCAACCATGACAGAACAAGATATAATTAAGGCGCTTAGCAATGTTCAGGAGCCCGATCTGGGAAAAGACCTTGTAACGCTTAACATGGTAAAGGACGTTGTAATTGATGGAAACAAGGTATCGTTTACAGTAGTACTCACTACACCTGCATGTCCGTTGAAGGACATGATTATGAATGCCTGCATCAATGCTATTAAAATATTAGTGAACAAAGAGGCATTGGTAACCGTAAATTTTACGAGCAATACCAGCAGCAATCGCAAAGACACGGGCAATTTATTAACAGGTGTTAAAAATATAATTACGGTAGTGAGTGGTAAAGGCGGCGTGGGCAAAAGTACAGTGGCAGCTAATTTGGCTTTGGCTCTATCGCAAGGCGGAGCAAAGGTTGGTTTAATGGATGCAGACATATACGGGCCCAGCCAGCACATAATGTTTGGCGTACGGGGCGAAAGGCCATTGATGAAAGACGATGGTAGCGGGAAAGGTAAGATTGTACCAATAGAGAAATTTGGCATTAAAATGATGAGTATAGGCTTGCTCGTTGACGAAAAGCAGGCGGTAGTTTGGCGTGGCCCAATGGTGAGTAGCGCCATCAAACAATTTGTGAGCGAAGTTGATTGGGGGGAGCTGGATTATTTAATAATTGATATGCCACCGGGCACAGGGGATATTCATTTAACCATCGTACAAACGGTGCCTGTAACCGGTGTTATTGTAGTAACTACGCCGCAATTAATTGCATTGGCTGATGCTAAAAAAGGTATTGCCATGTTTGGACAAGCGCAGCTAAAAGTGCCGGTGATAGGGCTGGTAGAGAACATGAGTTATTTTACTCCGGAAGAGTTGCCCAATAATAAATATTACTTGTTTGGAAAAGATGGCGGCAAAAATTTGGCGGAGGAATTTGATATACCATTCCTTGGTCAAATACCAATTGTGCAAAGCATAGGCGCGTATATCGAGGTGCAGGGGACTGCAGAAGGAAAATCGTTTTCCCCGCCGGAATTAGCGGCCATGCTGGCGCTGGCGCAACAGGGTATAGCCCAGCTCATCGCTTATCAACGCACGGCGTTGGGGCAATAACGCGAAGTCAAGGTTAAGCAGCGTATGAAAAAAATTGTGTTAGGCAGCAATAATGCAGGGAAACTACTTGAGCTCGGCGCTATGTTGTCCGGGCACGGGCTGGAAATTCTGCCGCAACGACAGTTTATTAGTACTGAGGCGATAGAAGACGGCTTAAGCTTTGTCGAAAACGCGCTGATCAAAGCGCGCTACGCAGCGCATGCGGCAAATTTGCCGGCGATTGCAGACGATTCCGGTATTGTAGTCGACGCGCTGAACGGAGCGCCGGGAATATACTCTGCCCGTTATGCAGGAATCGGCGCCTCAGATGCTGACAACAACGCTAAGTTGTTGCGCGAATTGGATGAACGCCCAGACGCTCCGCGCAGCGCACACTTTTATTGTATCTTGGTGTTTTTAAGACACGCGCTGGATCCCGCTCCCGTGATTGCCGAAGGCCGTTGGGACGGAACCATACTACGAGAAGCGCGTGGTCAAAACGGGTTTGGTTACGATCCGCCGTTTTTGGTGCCTACCCATGGAATGGGGTCTGCAGAGCTTTCGCCTGCGGTCAAAAATGCGATCAGTCACCGTGGCCAGGCGCTCACCACCTTGCTACG
>JANPNY010000097.1:0-2326 GCA_031427745.1 Chitinophagaceae bacterium
ATAATCTTAAATAACTGTTTATGCAGAAAAATTTATTTGTTCAAATTCCCTTTGTTGTGCTGATAACTTGCTCAGTGTTGCCTGCTTTTGCACAGCCATCGCTTGAAAGAATGAAGCAAAAGTTATCTGCCGAAAAGCAAAATACGCTTCAATCTTTTTACAAATTTGAAATTAATAGTAATTTTTACGCAGGCTGGCAAAGCAGAAGACTATTTAACCAACGAGCCGCTATAAAAATAGTAGTAGGGTAGTTTTGGTTTTTGATATTTTTCTGATGTGTTGAATAAGAATATTAAATGTTTCATCCAAATATTGCTTTCATTAATTCTGCCAACAAAAAATAAGTGGGCGTAAAAATATTTTCCTTGAGCATTACCTTAAACCAACAAACGTATTTACCTTCTTTCCTTTCCCGGAAGGGTAAACTATTTCCTTTTTTTATGGCATTGATTACTGTACTGTCAAGTCAGGAAATCAATGCCCAAACAACCCCCAACTTCACCATCAACAAAACAAGTGGATGTGTACCCTTGAGTGGTGTAAATTTTACTGACGCATCTACCGGAGGCGCCGTTACCAACAGGGTTTGGAATCTCGGTAACGGAACCAACATAAATAATGGGCCAGCCGTGGTAGGAACCAATTATCTAACAGCCCAAAAATTTTATGTAACACTTACCGTAACATTTAGCAATGGCGATGTAAAAACCAAAACGGACAGCATTATTGTACATCCAAAACCCATTGCAGATTTTATTGCCAGCGATACCGCAGGATGTGCCCCTCACACCGTTCAATTTACTGATTTATCCACTACAGCAACTGGCACCATCAACAACTGGATCTGGGACTTAGGTGCAGGTGGTAACACCATTCAAAGCCCAACATTTACTTATAATACACAGGGTAATTACAATGTTTCGTTGCTGGTAAAAAACAGTTGGGGTTGCGAAAGTGATGCCGCCAGTAAATTCCAGTACATACGGGTGTACACCAAACCCACAGCGGCTTTTACACCCACGCCAGCCTTTAGTTGCAAGGATACGGCTACCATTTTTTTTAATAATACCACCACCGGTGGCAGTCCTGCCAATAAGTACAAATGGTTTTTTGGAGATGGTGATAGCAGCAGTTTAAAAAGTCCCGATCATTTTTACAATGCCCCGGGCAGTTATACCATTACGCTTACTGCATCGGTAGGTAATGGCTGTAGCACCACCACTACAAGAACCGTAAATATTGGTAAATCAACACCACAGTTTATCACCTTTCCGGATACCGTTTGCATTAAAACTTCTACTACTTTCAGCGGTATTGGTACACCATCGCCCTGGTACCTGCAATGGAATTTTAGCGATAACAATGCTATTCAATATTACTCTCCCACTACCCATATTTTTAATACAGCAGGAGATTTTGAAATAGAATTAATTGCCTTTAATTTCCAGGGCTGTAGTGATACCATCAGCAAAATGATTCACGTAAAAGCCGGTGCAGGGTTAGTGCCATTTTTTATAACTGCACCAGATACTGTTTGCGCCAATTCTGCTACTTTATTTGACGGAAGTGCCACGCCAGCTCCATTCAGTGTGCAATGGTTTTTTAGTGATAATAATGCGTTGCAAAATAACTCTCCTACTAACCACAGCTTTGCTACGATTGGCAATTTCAATATTTTGCTGATTGCGTACGATGCGTTGGGTTGCGCTGATACTACTACCAAATCAATCGCTGTAAAAACAGGACCTGCTCTTAGTTTTACGCAAGATAAAGTGGATGGTTGCGGCAATCCATTTGCCGTTACATTCACCAATACCACTTACCCAAATACCGACATTCGTTTTACCTGGAACTTTGGTGATGGAACAGCGCCTGTAACAACAACAGATACATTACCTGTGCCTCATACTTATACCACATTTGGAAATTTCACTGTTACCCTTACAGCCACAGACACGGTGGCGGGATGTACCAGTACGCCCAAAACTTTTAGCTTCATCCGCAATTATCAACCTGCTGTAAACTTTACCTATGTGCCACCAGATGGTTGTCGCCCTTTGCCGGTAAAATTTACAGGCACGGTGAGTAACCTGATTGTGCCTATTCAGTATTATGTATGGAATTATGGCGATGGCAAAATAGATAGTATTACAGGTACCAATATTGCGAACCATGTTTACACTACTGGCGGTACGTTCAATCCTACACTCACTATTGTAACTGCTGAATGCAGTTTCACTTCTATTTCAAAACCTGTAACCGTTATCGACATTTGTGATGATGATGGAGGTGGTGGTGGCGGCGGTGGCGGTGGCGGTGGCGGTGG
>JANPNY010000098.1:0-2740 GCA_031427745.1 Chitinophagaceae bacterium
CCCAAGAATTGTAGGTGAAACCGGTGGAAAAGATTTTGTGATAGCGCACAAAAGTGCAAATCCGGATGTGTTGGTAGCCGCTTTGGCAAGAGGTGCATTTGAGTACCAGGGTCAAAAATGCAGCGCTGCATCCAGGGCTTATATTCCATCCAATATTGCGGTGGAAGTAAAGAAGAAATTGGTGGCAGCACTTAAGTCGATGAAAATGGGAACGGTTGAAAACTTTACCAATTTTATCAATGCAGTTATTGATGAAAAAAGTTTTGATAAATTAGAACGCTACATTAAAGCAACCGGTAAAAAAGGAAGCAATGCAAAAATACTGGTAGGAGGCAAATGTGATAAATCCAAAGGCTATTTTATAGAGCCTACAGTTATAGAAACCACCGATCCCAAATATGTAACCATGTGTGACGAATTGTTTGGACCGGTATTGACTATTTATGTGTACGACGCCGATAAATTTGAAGATGCCTTAACCCTGGTGGATACTACGTCGCCGTATGCATTAACCGGAGCTGTAATTGCCCAGGACCGTTATGCGGTAGAACTGGCCACCAACAGGCTTCGCAACAGTGCAGGCAATTTTTACATCAATGATAAGCCTACCGGTGCAGTAGTTGGTCAGCAGCCATTCGGCGGTGCAAGGGCCAGCGGCACAAACGATAAAGCTGGTGCATCCCTGAATTTATACCGTTGGCTTAGTGCAAGAACAATCAAGGAAACATTTGTTCCTGTTACAGATTACAGGTATTCGTTTTTAGGAGAAGTGTAGCGGAGAATGGTGAATGGTGAATGGTCAATGGTCAATGGTGAGTGGGGAATAGAGACAGGGTTATTACTTCACTTGTACATTATTTTCTTCACTCTCCAATCACCAACTAAATGAATGTTTCTCAGTTTTATGGCCATGTACTAATCATCTTTTTTAGTACCATAATTTTTTTTGAAATCGGCGATCGACTTTCGGCGATTGACTTTCGACGATTGACCATTCACAATTGACCATTGACAATTCACAATTCACCATTGACCATTCACAATTCAGCATTGACCATTCACAATTCACCATTGACCATTCACAATTCACCAATTCACTATATTCGTTTAAAAATTATCAGCATTGGAAATAATTTTAGATAAACAGCAATTACATCTTACCATCCTGCGATTGGCGCACCAGTTGGTAGAAAACCAAACCGATTTAAATGAGGTGGTTTTTATCGGATTGCAGCCAAGGGGATTACCGGTAAGTAAATTAATTGTAGAAACCATACAACTGCTTTTTCCGGGTGAGGTAGTTAAATATGGTATCTTGGATATTACTTTTTACCGGGATGATGTCAGGTACGAATTACATAAGAGTACCAAAACTGATATCCCTTTTTCAATTGAAGGTAAAAAAGTAATACTGATTGATGATGTATTGTACACGGGCCGCACTATCCGGGCTGCGTTAGATGCGCTGCAGGATTTCGGCAGGCCGCAAAAAGTAGAACTCTGTGTTTTGGTAAACAGGCGTTTTAACAGGGAGTTACCCATTCAGCCAGACTATTGTGGCAAAGCCATTGATACACTCACTTCTCAAAAAGTGAAAGTTGAATGGGATAAAGAGCAGGTTATATTATACTAACATCATTTTTTTATCTAGCTTTGACGCTTAATGCAACTATCCACCAAACATTTATTAGGCATTAAAAATCTGTTGCCCCAGGATATTTCCCTCATTTTATCTACCGCGGCACAGTTTAAAGAAGTTTTGCAAAGGCCTGTAAAAAAAGTGCCTTCATTAAGAGACGTAACTATCGTCAATTTATTTTACGAAAGTTCTACCAGAACAAGAATTTCCTTTGAACTCGCCGAAAAAAGATTAGGGGCAGATACCATTAATTTTACGGCTTCAGGTTCATCCGTTTCCAAAGGCGAAACATTGCTGGATACAGTAAATAATATACTAAGTATGAAAGTGGATATGGTGGTGATGCGGCACAGCGCCAGCGGGGCACCCCACTTTTTAGCGAAGCATATTCCTGCAGCTATAATCAATGCCGGTGACGGTATTAATGAACATCCTACACAGGCCTTGCTCGATGCATTTTCTATTACCGAAAAACTGGGTGGCTTGGAGGGAAGAAAAGTAGTACTGATTGGAGACATCATGCACTCAAGGGTAGCTTTAAGCAATATCTATTTATTAAAAAAGATGGGCGCCGAAGTAATGGTAGCAGGACCGCCTACATTAATACCCAAATACATTCATGAAGCATTGGATGTACAGGTGGAGTACAATCTTAAAAAAGCATTGGAATGGTGCGATGTTGCCAATGTTTTACGCATACAATTAGAAAGGCAAAACCAGGTGTTGTTTTCTTCCTTAAGAGAATATAATCTTGCATACGGGGTATCTAAAAAATTACTCGATGGATTAAAAAAAGAGATTGTAATCATGCATCCCGGGCCAATAAACAGGGGAGTGGAAATTGACAGCGATGTGGCCGACGGAAAGCAATCAATTATTTTACAGCAGGTAGAAAATGGGGTAGCAGTTAGAATGGCTGTGTTGTATTTACTGGCAGGTTATCACACCAACATTCACGGCAATGACTAAATCGGCGAACACCGTGAGAGAGAATGTAATGAGAAGTACAATCACATCGTTCCGGGGCGCGCCGCGTATCAGATGAATAAAATGCCTGGCTTCACTCATGTTATAAGCCAAACCAAACAGAAATCAAACAAA
>JANPNY010000099.1:0-1698 GCA_031427745.1 Chitinophagaceae bacterium
CCCCTAGATGACAATACATCAAGCACTTCAAGATAGGCATCGCTGGTATAACCTTTAACTCTTGGAAGAAAAATTTCAGGAAGGTTATTGCTTAAAAATTCACCCACCTGACCCACATTCAGTTCCTTAACAAAAAACGTAGTTATAAATAAAGCAAAATAAACATTCGTCCGGTTACGCAGCACCAGGTAAATGAGCAGGATACCAACCGGTGCCACAAAAGAAAAATGCATCAGCATGGCAATGGCTGAAAACCATAAGCGTTTTTTATTTCCCTCCATCAGGTATGGCAATGCACCATAAAAAAACAGGTGAACGGCCGTGTAGAACCTGAAACCATTGATTTCCCAAAAACCAACTATAAAGGCAAAAGTAAATATGATTGGTATATTTTCCCTTGCAAGTTTACCCCCCGCTTTTTCAATAAGATACCAGATATTACGGGAATAGAAATATCCAAAAATTAATCCAAATACAGCAAAGAGAACATGATAATTAGCAGAAAACCTTGATACGACGTATATAATTATCAGCTCAAGTACATCCACGTATTGAGTGTCTTCATCTTCAGTATAAAACAGGCTGGTGATATTTTGAAAAGTAACACTTTTCGCTGCCATCTTAACAAACTTATCCCGATAACGGTTGGCATCTCTTTTTTCTTCTCCTACGTCATGGATTGTGATGGTAAGGCCATGAAATACTACAAATAACCAGATAATATCTTTTGCCCAATTAGCCTGGTAATTGCGTATTGCATATATAAGCGTAAAAAAAGGCCATGCCAGGAACAGGAATAAACTGTTTCTTCGGATGGTACTTACCGATGTTCCTTTCATTTAAAAAAATGGGTGATTACCCTGTGACAAAACTTAAAAAATTATGATATTTATGCACCCGTATTATATGGATAAGTTAATCCAGACTATTTAAATAACGTGTGAACTTTTTTATTTGTTGAAATAAGCAACAACCTGCCCTTCCAAAAAAAATAAAAAAGAATAGGTGAGATGTTATAAATTGTACCATACTTATAATAAAAACCGGAACAACCTTTAGTATCCACTTTATTTAGTCCTGTAATTTTTAGTCTTTCTTTTACTGAATTATACTTTTTAGAAAAACCGTTGGTTATGCAAGCCTGTATTATAAGTAGTGTAAATTTTATGATTGGCCTGTTAAGGAAATATTCCTGCTCTTTATTAAGTTGATGGCTATTCTTAAAACTTTTCAGATTACTGGCTGCAATGAAAAAACCGTTAATTGCCTTTTCAGAATAAAACAAACCTGAGTTGGTAGCAGATCCAGCCCTGGTAGTTCGGTAATAAAAAATACTGGTGTCGAAAATCGCCCTGTCAGTAAGACATAATAACCTTGCTAAAAATTCTCCATCTTCAAGATAAGGAACACCGGGCAGCATTCTTATTTGGTATTTATTAATTAAATCCTTTTCAAGAAGTATTGCTACCGATCTGTCTGGATCAACTGTGCCATCTCCCCTGGATACCCGGTAAATATCCACACCTGTATAAATTACACCCTTCAATTCAGCAAATAAAACATCTTTTTGTATTGTATTATCTGCATTCAAAAACCTGTAACCTAAAAAAGAAACCTGTGCATTATACTTGTGTGCGGTGTCCAGTATTCTTGAAAGACTATTCTGTTCCACATAATCATCCGGGTCAATAAAAAGCA
>JANPNY010000100.1:0-4447 GCA_031427745.1 Chitinophagaceae bacterium
ACAATTAACTTAAACTGATCGTCCTGGTTTTTTAATGCAGCAATTACTCCGGCAATGGCTTCCAGGGCATTCACATCAGGCTTTAATAAACGGGCTGCCGCAAAAAGTACAGTTTCTATTTTTCGACCGGTAAATAAATAAGCAATCACATTTTCCTGCACTATAATTGGCGTAAGAATAAAATACGGTATCCCAAAACTATCAATCAGTAATTTAATAAAGGGAGTAATTTCAGATTGGCTATTTACTAACAGAGAGGTCTTTTGCCGGGCAAAAAAAGGTTCGATAAAAATATTTTTAGTTGTTAATAAAGCCATATCAACATCAAGGTTTCCTTTAATAAATGCTGGCGCAAAAAAACCAGGCATTTTATCAACCGGTAATAAAACCAGTGACAAATCATTTTGTAACTGTACATTTATCTCTTCCGTAAAATGATCGTAGATTTCTTCAAAAGCCAGAATTGGTTTAAATTTATTTAAGGATGATATTAACGCAAAACTGGTTTGCATTTGCCTGATCTCATTATTCATTTCCGCCACCTTATAGTCACGACTAACCACCGCTCCGGATAATTCGTTAAGTTGCTTTTTATAATAAGCAACTTCCTGCTGTAGTTTTATTATTCGCTCTTCGGGCATTTCCTTTTGGGTTATTATTCTGAAATTATACAAAGAACACCGGTCCAGTCGAGCGGTTGTAATTTGCCCTTGACCCTTGCAACTTCCACACCACAGTAAAAGCCCATAAAGGGTATATCTCCAATACCTTTTTGCACTTCTGCTGCATCTTCAAATTCGCCACCGGCATAGGGCTTAGCCCTTCCTGCACAATCAATATAAAAAGAAAATAAAGGTTTGGCTTCATTTAGTTTCAACTTCATATCATCGATGCCTGTTTGGATATAATCAAGGTCCACACTGCGACGCATTAACTGCACTTCATCACCGGTTTTTAAATCCGGCTCAAACATCACCAACGATTTAGACGGAATATCTACTGCCAACAGCAGCCGGTTAGCATATTCCTTTTCATCAAATGGCGCAAATTTTTCTCCCCTGTTTACACCTAAGGTTACAAAAAAAGAAAAGTCTTTCCATTGAAGGTTATGGTTGTTGCCCAGTAATTCGTCAATCACTTCCAATGCAGGCCTGTTATCAATTTCGAATATTACCGGGCCCTCTGCTTTTGTAATGGTAAGGTAGGCACTTGCCGGCTTGCAGCCGTGCATGATAGTTGTTTGCATACTACATTTGCCACCCATTAAAACAGCTACTACATTTTGTGTAAGCACTTCATTATTGCAAAACTGGTAAGTGGTGGCGTTTAGTTCCATATCCGCCAGCAAACCGGCACCGGCACAGGAAATGCCTGCCGGTAATTCAGACTCCAGCCCCTCAAAAAGCCAGGTTGCAAAATTGAGTCTTGGAGGGTTTTGCAGTTTACAAGAATCATAAAAAACCAGCAGCGCATTATCCTCTTCGTTAGCTGCCTGCGTTATTTTAATGCCCAATACTTCGCCGGCTTTCCGTTCATCTATATTTAAATCCGGTGCTGCAAAAATTTTAAAAGTAAGGGTATCAGAAGCAAACACTGTAACGCCTACTTCAAAACCTTCGTAGCCTAAAAAGTCTTTTGTAATAATGCCGATGCTGGAACCACCCAAAACGGGTGTATCACCCAAAACAGATTTAACGCCGGCTAAAAATTCGTAGGGATTGTGTTTGCCACTGCAAAAGATAAGTGCAAAATCGGCCTTTTTGATGCCGGCTTGCAACAGTGCGTTGGTAGATGCTTCAATAGCCGCAGCCATTGAGTTTGTTCGGCTACTATGCGAAATACCGATTTGGGTTGCCATGGGTAAGAGAAGTTTATTTATAAAAAAATCGTACTAAAAAAAATCAATAACATTTCAATTCAAGAAATATTGTATTACTTATTGCACAAAAATTACATAGCATTTGTTCGCCCAAATACAAACATTAAAAAACAGGATGATTGTTTCTAATACTAAATATTATTCCGATTAAACGGTTATTATTCAGCGGCAATTTTATGGCAAGCTTAGTGGCAGTTGTTAAATATAGACAATCGCTTTGTATAAGACTGATTTAAGTAAAAAGTACCAACTGCTGTAAAATGATAAAATAAAATTAACTACTCCAAACATTTTTCTGAAACAACCGGGTATAGTAGCAATTGCTTTTTTACCTGGTAAATTTTACGCTAAAAAAGATTCGATAAATGTTGGTGCTATTCTTTTTTTTGTTGCCTGCTCATAAGCGTAGGCCATGTTAATTAATTGGGCTTCCGTATAGGCAGCACCAAAAAAAGAAAGGCCCACGGGCAAGCGGTAAACCATACCGCAAGGCAAAGAAATATGCGGATATCCCGACATGGCTGCCGGTTGCGTTAGCGAAACATCTCCCCACCTGTCGCCGTACATTACATCGATGCTGCAGGCGGGCCCCATGGTGATTCCTGCAATGGCATCCAGTTTGTGTTGTTGTATTACTGCATCAATTATTTTCCTGGATGCATCTCGTCCCTTGGTTAATGCTTCTACATAAACAGCCGTTTTTAAATCGCCTTTCTTGTCAGATGCCTCTAAGGTTTCCTGTTTAAAATAAGGCATGGCTTTATCTTCATTAGCCTTATTAAAATCAATCACATCTTTTAAGGTTTTTATTTTGTGACCGGCGCCGGCGAGGTATTTGTTTACACCATCTTTAAACTCGTAGTGCAAAATTTCATTTTCATATTTGCCTATCTCATTTATTTTATCTACATATTCAATTTCGATGATATTGGCACCCAGTTTTTTCATTTGTTCTATGGCCTCATCCAATAATTTATTGATAAACTGGTTGGTGCTTTTTGTCTTTCTGTCAATGCCAATATTTTTTCCCCTTAATCCATCGGCCGTTAAAAATTTGGTATAGTCGGTTTGCGCTTTGCCGTTGCTTTCTTTTGTTACAGTATCAGCTTCATCCACGCCGGTAAGTGCTGCCAGTAAAATAGCAGCGTCTGTTACTGTTCTTGCAAGGGGGCCGGCAGTATCCTGCGTTGCAGAAATTGGAATAATGCCGGAGCGACTTAGTAAGCCCACAGTAGGCTTAATACCCACAAGGTTATTTACCGATGCAGGGCAGGTGATGGAACCATCGGTTTCGCTACCAATAGCCACCACACAAAGATTGGCTGCTACTGCAACGCCGGAACCAGCGCTGGAGCCGCACGGATTGTGATCGATGATGTAAGGGCTTTTTGTTTGTCCGCCCCTGCTGCTCCAACCCGAACAAGAATTGGTAGAGCGAAAATTTGCCCATTCGCTTAGGTTAGTTTTGCCCAGCAACACTGCACCGGCTTCTCTTAATTTGGATATGATGAAGGCATCTTTTTTTGCAATGTTTCCTTCCAACGCAAGGGCGCCCGCAGTGGTTTGCATTTTATCGCCGGTATCAATATTATCTTTTATTAAAACGGGAATACCATGGAGCGGTCCCCTTAATTTTCCATTTTTTCTCTCCACATCCATTGCGTCTGCAATCGCTATTGCATCCGGGTTTATTTCAATCACCGAGTTTAATTTTGGGCCAGCTTTGTCAATTTGATTGATGCGATCAAGGTACAATTGTGTTATTGAATGAGCCGTGTATTCGCCGGATTGCATCTTCTGCTGCAACTCGTTTATAGTGATTTCGTTTAAAGCAAAAACATCTCCGGTTGTGGCGGCAGGTGCAGCTTCTTTTTCCTTTTTGTCAACAGCAGGATTGTTGCAGGAAACAAATGAAAGCGCTGTTACAGCAATGCTGGCAACGGATCCGGTCTTTATAAATTTTCTTCTTTCCATAATTTTTTTTTGTTGTATAAAAAATAACCTGTAAAAATGTTTGGTACCTGGTGATGTTTATTTTAGAAAAAAATATTCAATAAATAAAATGCAGGATATGTTTAATTTTTGGGTACCGGGGGCGGGGCATCAGGCAGCATTGCCTTCCATACTTCGGTTCCTTTTCGTTTTAAAAATTCTTCTTTTATATCTGCCCGCAATTTTTCGTTTTCAAAAAGATCAACCATGGTGGTCCCCAGGGTTTTGGAAACAAATACAATTGCCTTATGGCCGATAGACATGCCGCCGCAGGCAACTACCACCCATGAATGCCAGGGTGCTTCGTAAGGTGCCGTTGTAGCAAGTAATGTAATTTCCGGTACAATATAACTAACATCGCCAACATCTGTTGAGCCTCCTGGTGGATCTGGCTTGGTTGTTTCAAGTGGTTTGATAGAACCATTAATTCCTTTTGCTTCCAGCCCGTATTGTTTCATAATACTATCCCCAAAAGCTAACTCTTGTGTGGTATAAGAAACAGGACCTACTAAATTCATATTGTTTTGCAATGTTTTTGCCCCGGTTTCATTAATCAATAATTCATACATACCCCTG
>JANPNY010000101.1:0-1756 GCA_031427745.1 Chitinophagaceae bacterium
TATATTAACGGAAGTAAAGAACACCGTTTACCACATGTTACCAATATTTCTTTTAAGCATGTAGAAGGCGAAGGTTTGTTGATGGGATTCAACAAAAACATTGCGTTGAGTTCGGGTTCAGCATGTACGTCTGCTTCTTTAGAACCTTCTTACGTTTTAAAGGCATTGGGTTTAGGTGATGATTTGGCACATAGTTCGCTGCGTTTTGGATTGGGCAGGTTTACAACAGAAGAGCAAATTGATTACACCGTAAAAGCCATCAGCGAGACAGTTTTAAAACTAAGAGACATGAGCCCGTTGTGGGAAATGTACAAAGAAGGGATTGATTTGAATTCAATAGAATGGGCACATCATTAATGCCCCTGTCCCCTAAAGGGGAATATAAGTTTAGATATTTGAAAAGTTCTTAAAAAAAATAAAAGCCTTTCGCCTCAAAGGTTTTTGTCCCCCTTTAGGGGACAGGGGCATTAATTTTATGGCATATTCAGAAAAAGTAATCGATCATTATCAAAATCCTAAGAATGTAGGTACGCTTGATAAAAGCGATAAAAGTGTGGGTACCGGTTTAGTTGGTGCACCCGAATGTGGAGACGTTATGCGTTTGCAAATACAGGTGGATGAAACAACCGGTATGATTACCGACGCAAAATTTAAAACCTTTGGTTGTGGTTCCGCCATTGCTTCTTCCTCATTGGCAACTGAATGGCTGAAGGGAAAAAGTATCGACGAAGCCTTAACGGTAGACAATATGGATTTTGTAGAAGAGTTAAATCTTCCACCAGTTAAAATTCACTGTTCTGTATTGGCTGAAGATGCAATCAAGGCAGCAATCAACGACTACAGGGTGAAGAATGGCAAAGAAGCCATTAAGTTTGAGGAGAGTGTGGTACACTAGGAAAGTAAAAAGTAAAAAGGCAAAAGCTAAAAGGGAAAAATGCATCCACACGTGTCTATTTTTTTATTTTTGACTTTTAACCTTTCACTTTAAATTTTTGAATTATGACAGCAACAGAAAATAGTATTTATATAAGCGATAAAGCAAAACAGAAGGTTGTTAATTTAATGACCGATGCTGGTGTTGCCGAAGATGCATCTTATTTTTTAAGAGTAGGGGTTGTGGGCGGAGGATGCAGTGGGTTAAGTTATAAGATGGATTTTGATAATGAGGTAAAGCCGATGGACCAGGTTTTTGAAGATAAAGGCGTGAAAATTGTTACCGATCTTAAAAGTTTTTTGTACCTGGTTAATACCGAACTTGAATTTAGTGATGGCTTAAATGGCAAAGGTTTTTACTTTAATAATCCCAACGCCAGCAGGAGTTGTGGCTGTGGCGAAAGTTTTGCAGTATAATGATTTATACCTCTTATAATTTTTAAAACCAGTGCAATTTGTGCTGGTTTTTTTAAGGCTTAAACTGGATTTATTATTAGCAGTAATTTTCTATTTTGTTTTTAAAAAATACCTGCCAAAAGATTAGTAAAAGCATAAAAAAACCTCCGTTTGTCGGAGGTTTTTTTATAAAAACATTATTCAAATGAATTAGTTGATTAACTCTTTTTAATTACTTTTTTAGCTGGTTTAGATCCTGGAACAGCTGCTTCCGCTGGTTTTGCCACAGTTGCTACTTTCATCTTGTCAAATTCTTCAACCGCAACTACATCGCCTGTAAAGGTTATTTGTTTAATTTCATCTATACCTGCAAATTTTACTGTAAGATGTTTATCAAAATGATTTAAGTTAGCTGCATTGTAAGTTG
>JANPNY010000102.1:0-4391 GCA_031427745.1 Chitinophagaceae bacterium
ATAATAATTAATAAGTAATTTATTTGGCTAAGAATATTACAAATAGCTCAGCCACCATTTTTCTTTGTGATTGGTTTTGTATTTATCGTACCACTTACAAAGTGGATACAATAATACTATCACCGCTATCCACACCAGGTAAACTATGCTCAATGAAAATCCATAGCCCTTCAGTTTGTCGTTGCTTGCAAGCTCAGTCCAAATCATATCACTCCATTTATGTCCACACAAAGTGGTGGCAAACATGGCCAGTAAATGGATAAGATAAATGTGCAGGATGTAATAGAACATAGGCACCCTGCCATAAACAGAAATTAATTTACCAAGCCACCCTGGCTTTGTTTCGAACAATGCTAATAAAATACAGGCCGGCCCTAGCGTGATGAGCCCATACAATAATGAAGGTGGATATTTTGTTACGTTAATAAAAGACAGTACCGTAAAAGCAGCATCCCGTTGATTGCTCCAGTGCGAAGCGTCGCCATATACATTGATAAAACGAATACCAACAAATAAAACAATGGAACCAATGCCAAGCCAAAGCAAGGTTTTTTTTCTTTGTACATCATCCACCTTATTTGAATAGAGGCTGCCCAAACTGTATCCCAATGCGATGATCCCGATCCACGGTATTACCGGGTACATCACAAAAATATTTTTACCTGCAAAACTAAAAGTGCCAGGCTCATGCAGAACCGACCAAATAAACGCATTAAATCCATTTCCGGCAACATGCACATTATCCAGCAGGTTATGGCCGGCCAACAATATAATTCCAACAGCAAGAATTAATTTTTTGGGTAAATAAACCAACCCCGCTAATGCGATCATACTAACGCCCAGCGACCAAATAACAAGGAAATCAAATTCGGGAAAATGAATATTAAAATTCCAGGCAAAGTTGATGACAGTATGTTCCATCAAAACCAGAAATAAACCTCTTGTAAATAAAAATTTTGACAGCGCTTTGGTTCCCTTTCTTTCTCCCACCAAAAATGCAGCAGCACCTGTTAGCAGCATAAAAATAGGGGCACAGTAATGCGTAATCCATCGGGTTAGGAAGATAGGGATTGTTGTTTTTGTAAGGTCTGTTGGATCGAACACAAATGCACCTGCATGAAAATAATCCCTGGTATGATCCAGTGCCATCAGTATCATTACGATTCCACGCAAAAGGTCGATGGATGTTATCCTGACTTTAGGGATTGCTGTCATTTGGTTTAAGGTTGGTTTAGGTAAGTGTTGAAGCCTAATTGATAATTAAAATCTTATTTATTTGGCTGATGATTTTATAAATAACTCAGCCACCATTTTTCTTTGTGATTGGTTTTGTATTTATCGTACCACTTGCAAAGTGGAAAAAGCAAAAGCACTACCAAAACCCAAACTGCATACGTTCCGCCCAAAGAAAAACCATAGCCTTTTAGCCATGGACTTTCCTTTGCATTTGCTAAAGTTGTAATAATCATATCTGTCCAGGGTCTGCCGCTTGCAACCACTGCAACAACAGCCAGCCCGTGAATAAGAAATAAATGCAGGATGTAAAAAAAGAGAGGAACCCTTCCAAATGGGATAATAATTTTTTCCCACCAGTTTAATGGCTTTTCTAAAAGTGCCAGCGCAATCAATGCAGGCCCCAGCGTCATTAAAGTATACATAACCGAAGGTGGATATTTGGTGACATTTAAAAATGAACATACTGTCATTACAAAGGATGGCTGTGTTGACCAGGGAGCCATATCCCCGTAGCTGTTTATTGCTCTTAATAACACAAATAAAATAATGGCAATGCTGCCAATAAGCAATAAATATTTTTTGCGAATGGCTTCATCCATTCCTTTTTTATACAGCATACCAAAAGAATAACCAAGCATCATTATGCCAAGCCAGGCTAATATGGAATAGCCTGTGGTAACCTGGTGTCTGGCAAAATAAAATCTTTTTCGTTCATGCAACTCCGCCCATAAAAAATCTTTGAAAGTATTGGTTGTTGCATGGATATTATCTAACAAATTATGCCCAAACAAAATCATCAAACCAATAATTAAAATAATTTTTGGTGGCAGGTAAATAAGCGCCGACATACAAACCATTGATAAACCAAGCACCCAGATTACCTGCAAACGGAAAATTATATAGGCAGGATTAAAAGTCCAGGCTAAACTAATTACTACCACTTCAAGCAGCATCAGCCAAAGCCCACGTTTTAATAAAAATGCTGCCAATTCTTTTTTTGTTTTTCTTTCTCCTACCAAGAAAGCGGAAGTACCTGCAAGAAATACAAACACGGGTGCACAAAAATGGGATATCCAACGGGTGAAAAATACTGCTGCAGTTGTTTGAGACAGATCATTGGGCTCATACAAAAAATTGTCCGCATGAAAATAATCCCGTACATGATCGAGTGCCATGATGATGATTACGATTCCACGGAGCAGGTCGATGGATGTTATTCGTTTAGAGGCTGTTTTTTCAATTTGCAGCATAGATGGTTAATTCGTTTATTGATAACATATTCGCAGGTTATGCATATTTTTATATTACCCATCGCCTTGCCTTATTTGCATTTAAAACTCATTTTTTCAAAACAGTTATCTTTGTTTTATAATTAAAATTTATGGCATCAATAACCAGTCTTTCTCAGCTTGACCCCAACGGCACTTATTCTTATGCTGATTACCTCACCTGGAAATTTGAACAGGCACTGGAAGTAATTAAGGGGAAAATCTTCCCAATGTCTGGACCTAGCCGTATCCATCAAAAAATATCGTGGCAGCTGAGTGGCACTTTCTTCAATCATTTTAAGCAGCACCGCTGTGAGGCCTACGCTGCGCCTTTTGATGTTCGCTTGTACGACAAAAAGAAATCTCAAAAAGCCGATAAAGACATCTTCACCGTTGTGCAGCCCGACCTGTGCGTTATCTGCGATTTGGCAAAACTAGATGACCGTGGCTGCCTCGGTGCCCCCGACCTGATTGTTGAAATTTTATCACCCGGCAACTCTACCCGTGAAATGAAAATAAAAAAAGAACTGTATGCTGAATCTGGTGTAAAGGAATACTGGATTGTTGATTACAATCACGAAACCCTTACCCAATTCAGCATGGAAGAAGACGGCAATTTTGGAAGGCCACTTATTTTTACAAGTGAAGAGCCCGTTCCTTCCGTTATATTTCCCGATTTTATCCTTAACCTGGTTGAGTTGTTTCCTGTTCCTCCAGCACAGGATTAATTGTTTTGAACGTTACAATTTGTTGCATTTGATATTATTTACTTTACACGAATTATACTCCTGTTTAATGTTACTTTGCTGCAACATAAGCTACTTTCATTTCTCCCATCAATGCTCCTGCAGGCTTTAAAAATCTTTCCCTCATTTTCATAAATGGTTTTTCAATGGCATGATGCAGTATGAGTGCAACCACAATGCAAAGGATAATCGTCAACACGAGCATCAAACTACTGTTTTTTGCAATGCCCCAATCAGACAACACAGTTTGTGCAGAAAGTATGATGGCCATGTGCACTAAATAGAGGGCATACGATAGTTCGGCAATTTTTGTAAGTACCACCGATTTCCATTTGTATAAAAAACTGTTGGGCATAATGGCACTCAATACTGTGCAGCCAAAACCAATGGAGACCAGTGGAAAGCTAAAAATACTCCTCACAAAATCCATGTTGTTACCACATAAAAAATAGGTGCCGGTTAAAATAATCAACCCAATAGCAATGAGTAGGTTTGCGTATTTGGATAGTCTGTTAAAAATTGCAGGTAGATAATTATACATAGCAGCTATCGACACACCGGCAAGCAATCCATCCAATCTATTGTAGGTAGGATAATAAATGGTTTGCACCCAAAGCATCCTGTTTTCTACTCCATTGGTTTGGTGGAGATATACATCGTACCAGCAATATAATCGTATAAGAAACCCAGCTACAAATAAAACAAGCAGCAGCAAATACCCCTTTTTGAAAATACCTGTTTTTAAAAGCAGCAGCAATATTGCCGGCATCAGCAAATAAAAATGTTCTTCTACACATAGCGACCATACTACGCCAAATGCACGTTGGTTGGTAAAATCTGCTCCAAAATTTTGGGTAAAAGTTAAAAACTTCCACAGGGGTGGCAATAACTGTGTGCTGCTAAAAAATGGGAACAAAAAATAAATAGCCAATACGAAATAATAGATGGGGAGAATTCTGAAAAAACGCTTGATATAAAAATTCCGCATAGAAAAATGGCCATCTTTTTTTATTTGTGCAAACAGTTGGGAGGAGATTAAAAATCCACTTAGCACAAAAAACAAGTCAACACCCGTCCAGCCAAAGTTGAGCGCTGTTGGCATCCATGCCGGATGTTCGAACCATCGTTGATAATGAAAGAA
>JANPNY010000103.1:0-4780 GCA_031427745.1 Chitinophagaceae bacterium
ATTTTTTTTGGTTGACTTTTTCATTAGTATTAAAAAAGGGCAAAGGAAATTAAGTACAAGATTTAGAAAGAATATGCCACGGTATGGCCCTTGAACCCGTATTTTAAAGTAACCTGTTTCTTCGGGAATATTTGCGTACCAAATTAACATGTACTGAGAGAACCACAAATAGGCCCAGAAAATTGAAAAGGCAAACATAAATTTACCAATATCATGAAGATGCTCATCTGTAACATACTCTAACTGACCCTGGTTTTTTAAAAAAACAATAAAAAGTGCAATTAAAGACATACCCGAAACAAACGAACTTGCAAAAGTATACCAGCTGAACATGGTACTGTACCAATGTGCATCAACACTCATTAGCCAAAGCCATGGAATAGTTGAACCTACAGATAGGCCAAAATACACAATGAATAAAGATGCCCAAAGGATATTTCTATTAATCCATTTTTTTCCGGTCTCATAATCCATCGGCCCTGTTTTATCACTTTCCAAACTCAGCGAACGTAATTTTTGCCCCAAAAACCACCAAATAAAAATAGTAACTGCACTAAATACAGTAAAGAAAACCGGATTTAGAAACCCTTTTTTTCCATTTAATATTTTATCACCGGCAACGGTTTCTTTATTTATCCAATGATAAATATCATCGTGACCACCCCAAACAATCGTCATTAAAATTAGAAAGCAAATAATACCTAACACTGGTACCACACTTGAAATTGCCTCGGGCACCCTACGCAATGCTACCTGCCAGCCACCCATTGCTAAGGTAGTAACACCAATAAAAAACATACTTGCATTTACAATTAATAACCAAAACACGCTGTTTTGTAAAAGTACAGACCAAAACCGGGTACCGGCATTTGCGCCTGCCCCGTGAGTGGCATGGGCAAATGGATGATACGCTATAAAGCCATAAAGCAGCGTTATTAAGCCAACAACAATAAGACCTATTGTCCATTTTTTATAACTCCCGGGTAATTCGAATGAATGGTTCATCTAAACTTTATTTTGAATGTATGCGTCAGTACCATTTAAAAAGGTAAAGCCGAGTTATATTAATTAATCGCTCCGTTATTACTCACAATTCATCTTCCCAAAATCAATCAATGACTAAAAAACTATTTAGCTTTCGCTGTCATTGTACTATCTGTTTTCCTAGCAACTGGAGTAGCAGTTGTTGCAGTTGCAGTGGCCTTAGGTTGTAAGGTCCTGATGTATTGTACCATCTGCCAGCGTTGCTTCCTGCTTAATTGTGATGCATAACTGCCCATGTTGTTTTTTCCATAAAATATGGAATGATACATGGTGCCGTCTGCCATGCTAATGTAAAGATCCAACGTAAGATTGGCTACAGCGCCTATCTTACCTGATGTAGATAATGGACCATTTGCTTTTCCTTCTACACCATGACAAATAGCACAATTAATGTTAAATAGTCTTGATGCCTCCAAACTGTCTTTTCTGGTAAGTGATGTCAAGGGATTTTTTATTGAAGCACTCATTGCATATCCGGCTGAATCATCCGGAAGTGTATATTCTGGTAGTTCCCCTAGTGCCAGTGCGCCTGCAACCGGTTTAGCGTTATAAAATATTTCTCTACCTCTTTTTTGTGGATCAGTTGTAAAAATTGTTGAATCTAAACTCACATAAGTTTCTAAGGCCCGGCTATATGTCATATCGGGCATGAAAATACTCCCTGGGTTACGTTTTGAATCGGAGCAACTGCTTATTATTATCGAAAGTGTAATTACACTCACCACAATTTTTAAATTGGAAATTCTTTTCATTTATAATTATTAATTAAATAATTAAACTGCCTGTTTGTTTTTGGTATACCCGTTATTAATCCCGGTATAGTTTCTGCTCTCTATCGTATCTGCCAATCCACCAGCCTGTTTCTGCATGCTGTACATTTATTTCTTTTGCACCTGCGTTTTCAAGAAATGCCTGCACTTCTGCATCATCTGTTTTATCTGTACATTCAATAGCCATAACAAAAAGGTCGTCTGTAGCTCTTAAATGAAAATGATGCTTTTTTATAAAAGGAGAAAGCTGACATAAGTAACAGAAGGTAAGTACCATCCCAACCGCTGCAAATAGAACCGTAAGCTCAAATGTAATTGGAATCCACGCTGGTAAGGCAAAATGAGGTTTACCACCAATATTCAATGGCCAGTCTTTCGTAAAAATCCAGCTAATAGTTGTTAATGCAGTTGTTGTGCCCGCTATACCATATATGAACCCAGCGGTATGTATACTTGTTTCTCTTAAACCCATTGCATGATCAAGACCATGAACCGGGAAGGGTGTGTACACATCATGTATTTTATAACCAGCACGGCGAACTTTTTTCACCGCAGGAAATAAAACTGCTTCATCATCAAAGCAACCAACTACAAATTTTTTAATTCCTCCAGCCATTTAATTGAGCTTTGAGCTTCGAGCGTTAGCCGTTAGCCAATGAATAAATAATTATTTTATTAAACTCCTTTTCTATGTTTCAAATGCTTGAAACTATAGTCAACTCTTCAATTTAGTGCGCATGCTCTACTTCTTCAATATAAAACTTTTCAGAATCTGCTTTTTCAATTTCAGTCATCTTATGCTTGTAGCTTTCGCCGGTTGTTTTTAAGATACTTTTAATTTCTGCTACTGCTATTACAGGGAAATACTTTGCAAATAAGAAGAAGCATGTAAAGAACAATCCAAACGTACCCAGATAGAACCCGATTTCATATATGGAAGGGCTATAGTAAGTACTCCAGGATGAAGGTAGATAATCTCTGTAAGTTGATGTTACTATAATTACAAAACGTTCGTACCACATACCGATATTAACGATAATACTCATGAAGAATGTAAAGGCAATATTTCTTCTCAGTTTTTTAAACCAGAACATCTGAGGAGAAACAACATTACAAAACATCATCAACCAATAACTCCAGCCATAAGGACTGAAAAGATTAGCCCTGTTTTCTTTAAAAGCATACCACTCGTAAGGGTTTTGACCATACCATGCGATAAACAATTCAGTGATATAAGCAATACCTACAATTGAACCCGTCAATACAATTACTTTATTCATGGCTTCAATGTGCCCCAGAGTAATATAATCTTCCAGCATAAAAACTTTTCTCAAAATGATCATCAATGTTTGCACCATTGCAAACCCGCTAAAGATGGCTCCTGCTACAAAGTATGGAGGAAAAATAGTAGTATGCCATCCCGGTACAATAGATGTTGCAAAGTCAAAAGATACAATTGTATGTACAGACAAAACCAGCGGCGTACTTAAACCTGCCAATACCAACGATAAACTTTCATGACGTTGCCAGTGTTTGGTACTTCCTGTCCAGCCAAAGGAAGCAACTCCGTATAACATTTTACGCAGCTTGGTTTTTGCCCTGTCCCGTACAGTCGCCAAATCGGGCAACAAACCAGAGTACCAAAACAAAAGAGATACTGTAAAATAAGTTGATATCGCAAATACGTCCCACAACAAAGGAGAGTTGAAGTTAACCCAAAGCGGTCCCCGGCTATTTGGATAAGGCAATACGAAGAATGCCATCCACACACGCCCCATGTGCCATATAGGGAACTGACCGGCGCACATTACAGCGAAAATTGTCATTGCCTCGGCAGCACGGTTTACACCTGTTCTCCACCCCTGACGGAAAAGCAACAAAATAGCAGAAATTAACGTACCAGCATGACCAATACCTACCCACCATACAAAGTTGGTTATATCCCAACCCCATCCAATGGTTTTATTTAAATTCCACTGGCCAATACCATAAGTAACCTCCCTGTAAATACTGTACACACCAAACAGCAATAAAGCCACACTGATGTAGAATCCAATGTACCAAAGGCGTGTTGGCTTCATTTCAATGGGACGTATAATATCCTCGGTAACCTGGTGGTAATCCTTATTACCGTCAACCAATGGTTCCCTTATTTGCGATTCGTACTTTAATAATGACATATGTATTTAGCTTTTGGCCTTAAATTTATTTTTTAAACCAGGCAATGCTTTTTCAATAAACACTGCTTATCAACCTTCAAACGCTAACCCTTTAGCCGTTGTTAGCCATCGGATTTGGGACAATAGTATGTTAGGCGTGCGCTTTTTCTTCTTTCTTCACCTCTTCTTTATGTTCACCGCCTTCCTCTTCTTTTTCGTTGGATACGTGTCTATCTGAATTTTTAATTTTAGCCAGGTAACTTACATTCGGTAAAACGTGGAGTTGTTCCAGTACATAGAAGTTTCTATTATCATCCAGTCTTGCCTTTGATACGTCACTTTCGGGATCGTTCACATTACCAAACGTAATACTACCACCAGGACAAGCCTGTGCACAGGCCACTTTCACATTTCTTACCAATGTAGGATCTTCTGCTTTTTTAGCGATCAATTTGCTTTCCTGCAGGCGTTGTACACAGAATGAACATTTTTCAATTACACCCCTAGAACGAACTGTAACGTCAGGATTCAATACCATCCTTGTTAAGTCGTCATTCATTTGCATTACGCTTTCATTCATATCAACACCAATAAGGGGTAGCTGATTGTCTTTAAAGCTATCTGCTCCATTATAATCTAACCAGTTAAAACGACGAACTTTAAAAGGACAGTTATTTGCGCAATATCTTGTACCAATACAACGGTTGTAAATCATTTGGTTAAGGCCCTCACTACTATGATTGGTTGCCGCTACCGGCCCGCACCGCGCGGGTCTGGCAATGCGCCAGGTCCGACCCGTTGTCGGGC
>JANPNY010000104.1:0-7223 GCA_031427745.1 Chitinophagaceae bacterium
GTTTCAATCATTGCATCTAATTACATCCTCCCCCAAAAAGGGTTTCTAATAACATCCAATTGGCGAGCCGGGAGGTGCAGCAGAGTGCAACGTAGGCCTGGCTTCTAAAGGGTTTTTTATGCGCTCAAGCGTTAGTTGAAAATGCCCTTTGTTTCCGGCGTCCTTACTGGTTTTAATTTGAGTAGTTGCAATTGTTTTAATTTCGCTAATAGCATTTTGCATACAGGCTTTTGTTGCAAAAGAAGCATCATTGTTTACCGATACTGCCAATAAATAAGTCAGCAATAATTGCTCATTCTGTTTCTGAATAAGACCCTGTATCCCTTTTAGCCGTGGGGCCTTCCATGTTTTGGAGATTAGTATTTGTACCATCTCATCTGCCCCAAGTCCACTATTGGTTTCCTTTTGCTGTACCATACGGTTAAGGCGGCTGCTATTAAATAAAAATGATAAAGGCATGTCGGCTGCGGTTTCTGCCGCCGCCAGGGGATCAAAAGAAAGGCCGGTTCGTTTGTTGAATAATTCACGGGTGTAATCATACCCAGCCGGGCGGGGTGGTATGAGATTGGTAATGGATTCGGGAATGGTTAAAAATTCAGGGTCAATACAGCTGATAATTACCTCCAATGCCTGTTGCTGTTCCTGTTTTGAAACTGTTTTGGTAATCATTTGTCCATCTCCCTTAATGGCATAATTGTATAACATTCCGCCAATCACTTTGGTAGCAGCTTCTACCTGGTAGCGATGAAAGAGATATATCGGAACCAAAACATCTTCCAACATAGCCATTGGCGTGCCTTTGCGAATGCTGTTTAAGCCAAATTGTGCCAATGCAGTTTTTCTTATTTTTATTACATCCTTTAACTCACTAACCGGGTTGTTGCCGTTATCCCACAAATGGGCATTGGGGTGCATGCCTCCTGCATCACGTGCATCCCGGTCACTAATAAAGGTTAAGCCTTTGCGTGCAGCA
This sequence comes from Chitinophagaceae bacterium, assembly GCA_031427745.1. Classification (GTDB taxonomy): domain Bacteria; phylum Bacteroidota; class Bacteroidia; order Chitinophagales; family Chitinophagaceae; genus Ferruginibacter. The sequence goes on from JANPNY010000104.1 coordinate 974, forward strand.
TCTACCAAAATATTATTTAACGCATTAGCCTCATTGGTACCTGGCAAAAATTGAGAATATCCATAAGCTATACTTACCTTATCCCATTCACCAATTGCCTGTGTATATGGGTTTGAAAGCGAAATATGGTTATTAGCGTCTAGTGAGACCATTGGATGAGGATAGTCCATTACGCTGCTGTTACGCTGCGAACTTGAAATGTAATTGTGCATAAGGCCAATGGTATGGCCTACTTCATGCGCTGCCAGTTGTTGTAATCGTTGCAGGGCCATCGCAAGCATTTTATCATCACCTGCAATGGTATCGTTGGCAAACGGAGAAAGTAAACCTTGGGCAATCAAATAATCCTGCCTTACCCGTAAAGAACCGAGGGTGACATTACCCTTTATAATTTCGCCGGTTCTTGGGTCAACCACTGCATTTCCAAAAGACCAGCCACGGGTTGACCGATGAACCCAGTTTATCATGTTGTATCTCAGGTCCATCGGGTCTGCACTGTCCGGTAAAATTTTTACCTGGAAGGCGTTGATAAATCCTGCTGATTCAAAAGCCTGGTTCCACCAACTGGCGCCATTCATTAAGGCAGTTCTGATTGGTTCCGGCGTGCCGTTGTCCAGGTAATAAATGATTGGTTTCACTGCTTCGCTTTTGTCCGACAGCGGATTTTTTTTTATTAACCGGTGACGGATAATAAAATCTTTTTGTATTGGCTCTGCTACCGGTGTACTGTAATCAAAGTAACTGTTGGTAATAAAAGGCGAGCGGGCATCGTATTTTCTGGGTATGTATTTATCATCGGGTAATTGCACAAAAGAATGATGAATTCGTACAGTTACAGCTTCCGCAGTTGGCGCTACAGAATTAATGTAGGAGCCTGTTTTACCATCCTTGTTTACAAAAGTGATGGTTGCTTCCAGTTCTGTATTTAGCGGAAAGTTTTTTGTTTGAAGCATATAAATAGCCGAACGGGTGGCATCCATTGCATAAATTCCCTGTTTAGTATTTAGCAAACGGTTACTTACCTGCATGGCATCTCTTAATAGAAAATCGGTGGCATCTACCAGGTAGGCACCATTGGCTGTGGAGGCAACTGCAAATCCCCAGATGACGGATTGTGCAAAAGACTGCTCAACGGCCCGTTTTTCAGCGACATCGCCACTAACAGCCCGATAAGCATAGTTGGGTTCTATCATTAAAATTTTATTGCCAACCCTGGTAAATTTAACAATGTAGGTAGTGCCCATTATTCCCCTGTCAAGGCTGATATCATTAGATCCGATCCCTGCTGGTAAAGAAGTTTGGTATAATAAGGCAGTATCCAGCTTATCAATTTTCAACCAGATTTTGCCAGTGCTGTCATCCCAGAAAAAATCAACAAAGCCCGGATAAGCCTTCATGTTTTTCGTTTTAAAATCTATGCTGTTTGCCGTTTGAGAACTGGCCAGTAGCGGCAGTAAATAAAAAAGGATGAAAAGCTGCTTCATGCAAATAGTTTTAGTAGTTAGTTGCAAAGTACATACAAATTGGGAGTGTTTTTTAAGCATCCATAATTGTTTCAAATAAAATGGTGATTGGTTTTTAGGGGGGGGTGATACTTCCGATACCTGGCGGCTTGCACATCTCTAATCAAGGCATGGTAATTTTAGCACGGATATATTATTTGTATTTTATGTTTCGATTAAATTTCCTGTATTTATAAAATAAAAAATTTGCTTCCGCCTGATAAGCCTATATTTGCAAAGTTAATTTGAGTTTATCGCAAATTGTAGGCGACGATTTTTTTACTGCTACGCATAATCTGCTACTGTTATAGTCTTCTTTTACTCCTCTGCTGTTCTTCTCAATATTTTTTATTGATTTAATTTTTTTTATGAACATTTACGTTTCAAATTTAAGCTTCAACATTCAGGATGAAGACTTACAAGGTTTTTTTGAAGAATTCGGCGAAGTAACTTCTGCCAAAGTAATTATTGACAAAGCAACAGGTCGCAGTAAAGGATTTGGTTTTGTAGAAATGAGCGATAACGCTGCAGGTGCAAAAGCAATTGCAGAATTAGACGGATCTTCTGCAGACGGTCGTACCATTAAAGTAATGGAAGCCCGCCCTAAAGAAGAAAGGACTAACAACAACAATAGCCGTTCTTTTTCTAAAAGCTGGTAATAATTTATAAAAAAAGCTGCCTGTAGGTGTTTACACTTTCAGGCAGCTTTTTTTATTGGGGTACTTTCAATGTACAATAAAAGTAATTAGCTGTTTTTTGCAGGAAGCAACCAGCTGTTCATTTTGTTTGGCAGTTATCCAATTGAGTTCCTTTTTTATAAGATCAATACAATGCAAAGCAGTCTTGCTTTCGGGATAATTTTTGGTGATTACATCCCTAAGGAAGCTATTGCTGTTTACAATAAATTCTACCACAATTTTATAGGTGCCAGGCTTCCATTTATCTGCTTCAGTTATATTGGAGTTTAGGCACTGCACAAGGTATTTTTCCTTGCCTCATTACCGCCGGGAAAGGCAGCTTCGTTTTTCTACAACAGTAAATACGTAATCATCTTATATCGGCTGTTTGGTAATTATTTCCACTACACCGTGCTTACCCTTGTCGCCATATTTTTTTGTTGCGTTTTTATCTTTTAACACATGTATACTTTCGATTTTATCTGGTGAAATATTGTTTAAGTCACTTGCTGTTTTTATAATGCCATCAATAACGTACAATGGTTTTGGAGCCTTGGTTATAATTTCCACCACCCCGTTCCTGCCCTTATCGCCATATTTTTCTGAAGCATCTGTATTCTTTAATACATGAACACTTTCAATATTTTCTGTTGCAATATTTTTAACTTCTTTTTCTGTTGTTACCACAGAGTCTTTCAGATACAAAGGAGCTTTTCTTTTGGTGAATATTTCAACAACCCCATTCTTACCAGCATCACCATACCGGTTTATTGCTTCATTACCTTTTAAAACATTTACACGGTCAATTTTTTCTGGTGGTAAATTACTTATGTCATTTGTCCTTTTGCCATCCAGTATATATATTGGTTTAGCTATCGCTTTGCCATTTGGTTGATCGGCAGTTTTTGGAAATGTATCTCTTGAATTTAAGTGTATTAATTGTTTATTGCGATTAGCTTCAGCAGGCTTTGGGGTTACTTCGGCTGCAATTATCTTTTTATCAAGATTTATCGCATAACGCTCTATTCCATTCAATATATTCCGGGCTATTTGTTCCTGATTTTTTTCGTTGGTTAAATAGGCAAGATCTTTTTTATTGGTTATAAATCCGGTTTCAACCAATACCGCCGGACAATTGCTTGATTGTAATAACCAGATACCTTTTTGTGTTTGTAGAGGATTTTCTGCAACAGGCAATTCGGTATTATTTTTAAATGAGCCTATTAAAGCCGATGCTAAAATCTTGCTGTTAAAGGCGTTTTGATAGTTGTCTTTCGCTACAAAAAAATTTATGCCACTTTTAAGTGCTGCAGCATCTGCACTTGCGGCACCAACATGAATTGATACCATGATATCAGCTCCTGCATTATTTGTAATAGTTGCTTTTTCTGGTGGAGATTGGTAAATATCTGTTTCCCTTGTTAAAAGGATATTGAGTTTTTTATTTGTATTGAGTGATTTTATTTTTTTGATAATTGAAAGGCTTATTTCTTTTTCAAAATATTTTCCATTTATGCTTGCAGCACCAAAGTCTTTGCCACCGTGACCTGCATCAATTACGACGGCTATTTTTTCTCCCTTATAGGTGGCGGCTGTTGGTTCAACAATTGTTTTTGCTTTAATGGAAAAAGCAAATAATACCATCGCAGCCAATGGCAATACCAGTAAGCGGCTGATATAACCAGTCTTGGGATTTTTGTTTTTTGTAAGCATCAGTAATCTTCGTTTTATGGGTGAATAAAAAAATGGGTTGCTTAAATTAAACCGGTGCTGTGGGTAGGCAGCCTGTAAAATCATTGCAGCAAAATCGCTGCTGTCATGGTTGGCTACCGCTTTTCTATCAGCAACAAATTCATGAATCATATTCAGTTCTTTGCGGATAATCCAAAAGAAAGGGTTGCTCCAGAAAAGGATTAAAACGATGTTGATAAACAGCTTGTCGTAACTATGTTTTTCTTCAATATGTGCTACTTCATGTGTGAAAATTTGCCTGCCGGTGGCAGTATTCAAATCAATCTGCTCATTCCAGAAAATACATTTTAAAAAGGAGAAGGGTGTACCCCTGGCATGTGTATTTATAAATAGGATATTATCATCAATTGCTGTATGCGGATTGGTTTTAAAAAGCCTGTAAATTTTAACCAAGGATAGAATAAACAACATCAGCATTACTAAGCAGGTAATACTGTATAAAAACACTGTTACCTGTTCCCAACCAATGCTGTTTACACTGCTGATAATGATTTTATCGAGGTATTCATCTCCACTGTTTACCACCTGCAATATTTTTATTACCGGCATGGCCGTGCCGGAACTATTATGCCAGATGTTAATTTGTAAAAGCGGCAGACTAAGCGATAGCAATACCGCAGCCAGTAAATAAAACCGGTTGTATGCATGAAATATTTTGTTTCGAAGCATTACCCAATAATACCCTAGCAACACGCCCGAGCAAATAAAAACTTTTAGCAGGTAAACAGCAATTGCAAGCATGTTTTTTAGTTTTAAAATTTAAAGGAGCTTTTGTTTCATTTACAGTTAGCCATCCTAGTATCAGTACAATAACTTATTAACCTTTTTTCTTTAATTCTTTCAAAAGCAATTCCAGATCTTCTACACTCAGATTTTTTTCCTTTACCATAAATGAAACGGCGTTGCTGAAGCTGCCTTCAAAATAACCTTTTACAAAACTTTTCATGGTGGTTTTACTGTAAGTATCTTTACTTACCAATGGGTAATACTGGTGCATCCTGCCAAAGAGATTGATACCAACAAAATTCTTTTCTGTAAGTATTTTTATTATTGTTGCCACCGTGTTATTATGGGGTTTTGGCGCTGGTAATTCATCCATAATTTCTTTTAAAAATGCAGTATTTAATTTCCATATTACCTGCATTATCTGTTCCTCTGCCTTTGTTAGTATTTTCATGTTTGTGATTTGATAAATCAAATGTATAACTAAGTGTTTAGTTTAACAACTAAAAATTTAGTTTAATTGCTTTTTTAACATTTGTTCCATAAAAAGTTTTTATTTCAGCTGATGTAAAAGGTACATTTGCAAAAGCGGTCAATAAAAGAACTGCATCAAATTGGGACGATCTTTTGTTTTTAAACATCTTAATGATTATTGAAGGCTTAATCGTCAATACCCAAATAACAATTTATCTAAAGAAAAAAATATAAACAGTAATATGTCTAACGCAGTAGTTGAATTAAGTAGAGTTAAAAATTTACCAGGGTAAAAATCTTATTTTAAGTGATGTAAATATTTCTATTGATAAAGGAGAATTTGTTTATCTGATTGGTAAAACGGGAACTGGTAAAAGCAGCTTACTTAAAACTCTGTATGGCGATTTGCCATTGACCGATGGTAACGGCTCTGTAGTAGGCTTTGACCTAAGAGAGCTGGATTGGAAGAAGATTCCTTTTCTAAGACGCAGTATGGGCGTAGTTTTTCAGGATTTTCAATTATTGACAGACAGAAATGTAAACGACAATTTAAAGTTTGTTTTAAAAGCCACCGGCTGGAAAGACGAAAAGCTGATGGATGAAAAAATAGCCGATGTTCTTGATAAAGTTGGCTTAAAAACCAAGGGTTTTAAAATGCCTTTTGAATTGAGCGGCGGCGAACAGCAAAGGGTGGATATAGCCCGTGCATTGCTTAATTCACCTAAATTGATTTTGGCCGATGAGCCAACAGGTAACCTTGACCCCGAAACAAGTGATGAGATTATGCAGTTGCTTTTTAACATCTGCAAAGATTATGGTACTTCCATTATTATGGCTACGCATGATTATATGGTGATAGGTAAGTTTGCTGCCCGAACTATTAAAACAGAAAATGGAAAAGTGTGGGATAATGCAAGTGTAACAATGTAGATAGGGCGATTTTTTTGGCTTGCATTAAGCCTATCCTTAATGCTAGATTTCCCCGGTTCTAAACTCCTAAACTCTAATCTTCTAACCCCTAAACTAATATTATCGGAGCTGCTATATTCATCAATCCCAATTCAGCCAAAATACGTTTGTAATTTTTACTACATTTTTACTGTTATCATAAAGGCGGTGAAG
>JANPNY010000105.1:0-2540 GCA_031427745.1 Chitinophagaceae bacterium
ATTCCAGGCACGGCAGAATGGGAGGCACTTAGTACTAGCTTAGGTGGTAATGAGGTAGCCGGGAGTTATTTAAAGGAGGCAGGCATACTTAATTGGGTGTTTAGCAGCTTTGGCAACCTAATCAATTTCGGTGCAAATAATAACAGCGGTTTTACAGCCCTGCCGGGCGGCTTCAAGGCTGTTAATAGTGGTTTTGTTGGTTTAAATACATTTACCACGTTTTGGAGTAGCACGTTTGAACTTATTGATGGTACTTATATGGGTCAGCGTGCCTCACTGGGCGTTGCAAATCGCCGATTTAATATTTCTAGTACTGTAATTAATCGTTATGTTTCTGTTCGTTGCCTTAGAGATTAATGATGTGATTTATTTACAGGTTGATTGTTTGGTTGCCTGTGGGTTGGTATTGCTTTTTAAACAGGAAAAAACGAAAATGATTGAAACGGACAGTTTGTAACGTTTTGTATAAAGCAGGTTGACCAGCATTTATAACCCTGTATTGATACATAATTATGTTCACCTTGGGTGGGCGCAAATAAAAATGAAGTAAAAGAGGTTTTCGATATAGTTGTAGGTTCAAAACAAATTGGCATATAACGGGAGGGAAATTTACATACAACAAAAGAAAAATTTTAAAAATTAATAAAAATTAATCATGAAAAAATTAGTAGTAATTGTTGGTTTTTTATTCATCTTTAAAATTAGCATGGCGCAAAACATGGGTATTGGCACCAACACTCCCGATGCATCTGCACAGTTAGATATAAGCAGTACAACAAAAGGGTTTTTACCACCTAGAATGACAACAGCTCAACGAGATGCTATTGTAAACCCTGCTAATGGTTTAATTATTTTTAACACTGCTATTCAAGGTATAGAGATCAAAACCGGTACAGGCTGGATTTCGTTGTCTTCATCTTCGGCAGATGCGATGCCAACTATTCAAATTGGCATCCAAAAATGGGCGAGTGAGAATTTGGATGTTGCCTTCTACCGTAACGGCAATCCTATTCCACAGGTTACCGACTCTGTGGCATGGGCAGCATTAACAACCGGTGCCTGGTGCTATTATATTAATGATTCCACCCAAGGCAACAAATACGGCAAATTATACAATTGGTACGCCGTAACAGATCCAAGGGGTTTGGCACCACAGGGTTGGCATATACCTACTGATGCAGAATGGTTAAGTTTGGAAAGTAGGCTAGGTGGCTTTGCTGTAGCCGGGGGTAAATTAAAGCAGGCCGGAACACTCAACTGGAGAAGCCCTAATATAGGAGGAAATGGCATTTCGGGGTTTGAAGCCTTGCCGGGTGGTAACAGGGAATTATTGGGCGAATCCCTCTATGTTGGCGAATATGGCTTTTGGTGGAGTAGTTCGCAGTTTAATACAACACAAGGCTGGGGCCGGAGTTTGTTGTACAACGATGGCAAAAGTAATGCTGTTGCCAAGCCAAAATACTTCGGATACTCTGTTCGTTGCCTCAGGGATTAATTTATGTTGTTTGGGGTGCATTTACAACCGGTACGGAGAAACAACCTGGCTGGGCTCAACCAATACTGGAATTCAGATGCTAACTGGAGTTTAGGTAAAGTACCATTTGGCTGTACTGTTAATTTGCAACAACCTATTATTTGAGTTGGGCGTTTCAGCCTTTATCCATACACAACTCCACCAACAAGCCATTGGTACCTTTCGGGTGAAGAAAGCAAACCAGCTTATTATCGGCCCCATCCTTTGGATGCTCATTTAATAACACAAAGCCTTCTTTTTTCAGACGCTCCATTTCGGCATGGATATCAGCAACATCAAAGGCAATATGATGCACTCCTTCTCCTTTTTTTTCTATGTATTTTGCAATTACTCCATCAGCAGTGCTGCTTTCCAACAGTTCAATTTTTGTTTCTCCTTTTTTAAAGAAGGCGGTATTAACATATTCACTGTCCACCGTTTCAGTTTTATAACAGGTGCTGTTTAAAAGCTTTTCAAATAAGGGAATGGAAACCGCCAATTCTTTTACGGCGATGCCGACATGCTCAATTTTTAACATAAAATTTAGTTTATCTGCCAAAGATTTTACGAAATAGGTAATTTGACGTTTACGAAGGCTTTCAGCAAGCTAAAATAAAACCTTTTGTAGTATTTTCGTGTTTATAGATTTAAACAAAAAAATATTATGTTGAAACTTCCTATTTACCTAGATAACAATGCAACCACCCCAATGGATCCAAGGGTGCTGGTAGCAATGACACCTTATTTCTTAGAAGATTTTGGTAACGCAGCAAGCCGTAATCATCCTTTTGGCTGGAAGGCAGAAGAAGCAGTTGACTATGCTCGTGAGCAGGTTGCCAAACTGATTGGTGCAGATCCTAAAGAAATAATTTTTACCAGCGGTGCTACCGAAGGAGATAACCTTGCCATTAAAGGCGTTTATGAAATGTATGCCAGTAAAGGCAATCACATTATAACAGCAACTACAGAGCATAAAGCAGTTTTAGATACCTGCAAGCACATTGAAAAATCGGGTGGCGAGGTTACC
>JANPNY010000106.1:0-5845 GCA_031427745.1 Chitinophagaceae bacterium
ATATTTGTATGCAGATTGGGCTAAAATTTTTTCTGGAATTTTTTTTATTAAAGAAATGTATCCTCAAGACCTTGACAAAAGAGTGCAGTAAATTTTTTGCCCTTTTTCGTCTTCCTTAATGAATTCAAAAGAACGAAGCTATCTCTGTAGGCTGCTGTTGTTTCTTTTTACCGACAGCCGAAGCCAGGCATTCAAAAGATGGCTGTATTAATGAAGGAATGTTTCTTTTGGAATACTTACGCATTTCTAGCATCGCAGACATATTTTTTTAGAGCTAAGTGTAAGCTGTTCATACCTGCTGCCGTTGGTCAAAATACACAACGGAGGCGAACGGGGCAGTTAGGCAATTGGAGGATTGGGAGAAGACCATCGAAGGCCAAAGAATTCCAGTTTTAGATTCGTACAAATTAACCAAACCCTAATTGAGTTTAAGCTATAGAGTTTTATTTAGTAGATTTAATATTTATGAAAACAAATTTTAAATTGCCAATACTTTATTTTCATTTTGAATCGTTTACAATGAGAGTTTCTATTTGGCTATTGCTGCTTTTCTCCTGTCTGCATGTAACAGCCCAAAGAGAAGCAGAAAACTGGCTTTTTGGTTATGAAAGTCAGTTGACATTTACAGCAACCGGTGAAGTTTATAGTACCACTTCACCATCTAGGATAAGCATAGGTGGTGCTGCCTGTATGAGTGATAAAAATGGCAACCTGTTGTTTTCTTCAGATGGCAATGTGGTGTACAACAGGTTGAATATGGAAATGCCCAATGGCATGTTTCCTACATTAAATGGCAGTATTGTAAGTGGGTTTCAATCTGCCATAGCAATGCCCTTTCCCGGTCATCCATCGCAATATTATTTATTTTACATTGATTACTTTCTTACACCACGGTCTGATGGCTTTGGTTATTTTCGGGCTCCAAAATTAAACTACGCTCTAATTGATATGGCATTGAATGGGGGGCTTGGAGATGTGGTTTCCAAAAACAATTTATTGCTTCCTGCTGATAGTGTTTGTATGAAAATAACAGGCACAAAGCATTGTAATAAAAAAGATTATTGGCTGGTAGGTCACCTTAAAAATTCTGATAAATACTTTTCTTTTCTTATTAATGAAAATGGAATTGCTGCAACACCTGTATATTCTTCTGGCAATTTGATTTTTGAAGATACAATCCCAAAATTGAATTATGCAACCTTCAATCATTTGGGCTTTATGAAAATTAGTCCATTGGGCGATAAAATTGCAGCTTCTTACAGGGGTGAACTGGATTTTGTAGAACAGGGTGATTTTAATAATAAAACCGGCCAGATTAGTAATATAAAAAAATTAAAAACAAAAAGCGGTTGGGAAGTTCCTGATACAATATCTAGTTTTGGAGTCCCCGGCCTTGCCGGCGTTGAGTTTTCACCTTCAGGTAAATACCTGTATGTATCTGCAAACTACTATAAAAATGACAGGGTTGGTTTATTATTTCAGTTTGATTTAACATCAAATAATGAAACAATTATTCAGCAATCAAGAATTTTATTAGACTCTATGGTCGGCACTTATGAATTAATGCTTGGAATGCAATTAGCTAATAATGGGAAAATATATTATATATCAAAATATATTGGATTTTTGCAAATAATCAATAATCCCGAAGTTGCAGGTATTGGCTGTAATATAACTACTCTTTTTGCCAATAGAGCTATCCAGGTTACCGATTTGCCCAATGTTCTTACTTCTTATTTAAAATATCCCATTCTTGCAAATGGTAACTGCCAATTTCAAAATATTTCTTTCTCAATATTGGGTCTTGTAGGTGTAAATAGCACTCAATGGAATTTTGGGGATACCGCAACCGGTAACAACAATGAATCCAACTCTTTTACTCCAACTCATGTATTTTCCAGTGAAGGATTTTATACAGTAAGGGTAATATTGCAAAATACTAATGGATGCGGTACGGATACTATTTATAAACAGATACATGCAGGCCCTTACAAAGTATTTTTAGGAAATGACACCTCCCTTTGCAAAGGAGAATCGCTTTCCTTACAAATAAACATTCCCAACAGCAGTATTTTGTGGAGTGATAGTTCTACCGGGAGCATTCTTAAAATAAGTAAACCTGGTCGCTATTGGGTAAAAGTAAATCTTGATGAATGCATCGCTACTGATACTATTGACATCACACAGCTAGATGCCCCCGAATTTAGTTTAGGTCCTGATTCCACCATTTGTAATAATGCCTTCGTAAAAATTTTACCGGATACTACCTACAATAACATTACTTATTTATGGAGCAACAACTCTTCTGCAAAAAGTATTACAATTCAGGCAGCAGGCCAGTACTGGCTTAGTTTAACAGGAAATAATGGTTGTGTTTGGAGGGATACAATTGCGGTGCTGTATAAAAAACTGCCCTCATTTAATCTTGGTTCTGATACTGCCATTTGTTTTAGTGATACGCTCACGCTTGATGCAAGTGTATCTGGTGCATCTTCCTATTTGTGGAACACCGGATCTTCAACTTCTGTTATAAAGATATTTAGCCCTTCCACATACTGGTGCGATGTTACAAAAGAAAGCTGCACCTACAGAGATTCAATTCAGGTAATTGTAAACCCCTTACCTATTGTAAATCTCGGTAAAGACACTACGCTTTGTGAAACCCAAACTCTCAAACTAAGTCCCGTTAATCCAGCTGCCTCCTATTTATGGCAAGATAATAGTACTGCAAGTATTTTCTTAGTCTCCAAAGATGGCACTTATAGCGTGAGCGTAATTAAGGCAGGCTGTATTGTAGCAGATACCATCAATGTTGCTTACATATTAAAGCCACGTTTTAGTCTAGGGTCAGATCAATTAATTTGCCAGGGACAAAGCATTGTCTTACAACCTTCAAACAATGAAAACTGGCTGCTGCGTTGGCAGGATGGCAGCAGCAAATCTTTCATTCAAATTACTCAGCCAGGTCTGTACAGTTTAATGGCTACTAACAGTTGCGGCAGCAGCAACGATCAAGTACTTTTTACGAAAGGGCTTTGCAAAGTGTATGTTCCCAATGCTTTTTCTCCAAACGGAGATACAAAAAATGATGTATTTAAAGTGTACGGCACAGATGCTTTAACTGACTTTCATTTGCAAATATTTAACCGTTATGGTCAGCTTGTTTTTGAAACTACCGATAAAAATAAAGGATGGGATGGTACAGTAAATAATAAACCTGTTGTAAATGGTAATTATGTGTATATTCTTCAATATAAAGAAACCGGTATTGCAGGGCAGCAAGTCGTTAGGGGTAGTTGCCTTCTTATAAAATAGCTAACTACTTCTAAATACTCGCTTTGCAGAAAGATTGACTAAATCTTAATTCCGCTCGGAGTCTCCCATTAAAACCACCCACACTATAAATTAAAGGTTTCCCAGGCGGGTTTCCGTACAGTGGGCAATGTGTTTTGCAGAACCCGCCGCAATTCAGCAGGGTGCTTAAATTAACCCCTATAGGAGCAAAGTGTGCATTAAAAGAAACAAGGATTATTGATGCAATTAAAGAAAATTAATAAGGTATCTTTATTTCTCAATCAGCAATAATAAATGGCTGTATTTGTTCTTATTTCCGCTCGGAGTCTCCCATTAATTACCTCCCACACTATAAATTAGAGGTTTCCCAGGCGGGTTTCCGTGCCGTGGGCAATGTGCTTTGCAGAACCCGCCGCAATTTAGCAGGGTGCTTCTATTTATCAATTTAAACAGCTTCCCTGAATAGCGCCCACGGCCTTGCTGCAAGGCTAGTGGTGGAGACTCGGCTGGGAACTTCTAAATTTGGGAGGGACTCGGAGCGGAATAAAATATAAACATAGCTCTGCTAAATTTTATATTTGTGGTGAGCAAGGTATTTACCCAGTATTGAATTTTCGGGAGTTGGATGATATAGACTTGAACCGCTTTTCTCAATAACGCCGACCCACGGCTTTGCTGCATGGCTAAACGTGGAGACTCGGCTGGGAATTCCTAAATTTGAGAGAGACCCGGAGCGGCATAAGTTGTTAAAACCACTTTTTAATGGAGGATAATAATTCTGAGAGCGTGGGTTGATGGCTAACCTATTTGTATTTTTTCTTTTTTAAAATGGCCGCATTGTGCCGTTACCTGCTTGCTCTGTGCTCAGTAAAATTCCAACAGCCGAAAACCTACGCTGGATAGTAGCGAAAAGCCCGGTGAAGGCCGCACCGGATAGCCCCAACAAACAAATAGTAAGAAGCATGGCTTTGTGCCGGACTTGCAGCGGATAGCCAGACTGCCGCTGAACAAGGTGCTGTTGTTTGCGTTCCCTTAAAAATCATCCAGGGTATTGTATCATTTTCCTGCATGCTAAAACCCATTACCTTTGCCGCCATTATTATGAAGACAAAAACCTTGCACAGAGATAAAGTAAACATCATTACACTGGGTTGCAGCAAAAATATGGTGGATAGCGAAGTATTGAGCGGGCAGTTGCTTGCCAATGAAATTGATACCGTGCATGAGAGCGGTAAAAAAGACCACAATATTGTGATTGTGAACACCTGCGGCTTTATTGAAAAGGCCAAGGAAGAAAGCATCAATACCATTTTGCAACAGGTAGAATTAAAGCGGAGAGGTAAGCTGGACAAGGTTTATGTAACTGGTTGCCTCAGCGAACGGTACAAAAATAACCTGGAGGCGGAGATACCGGAAGTGGACGCTTATTTTGGCACCATGGAGTTGCCGATGATTCTTAAACAATTTGATGCTGACTATAAAGCTGAGCTGATTGGAGAAAGATTATTGAGTACGCCCAGCCATTATGCTTACATGAAAATTAGTGAAGGCTGCAACCGTACCTGCTCTTTTTGTGCCATTCCGCTGATGAGGGGAGCGCATGTGAGCAGAACCATAGAATCGCTGGTAGATGAGGCTAAGCGCCTGGTGGACAGGGGCGTGAAAGAAGTGATGCTGATTGCACAGGAGTTAACGTATTACGGTTTGGATATTTATAAAAAAAGAGAATTACCCAAATTATTGCATGCGCTGGCCGATGTAAAAGGGCTGGAGTGGATTAGGCTGCATTATGCTTACCCCAGTAAATTTCCGATGGATATTATTGATGCGATTAAAGAACGGGACAACATTTGCAACTACCTCGATATGCCTCTGCAACATGCGGCTAACAACATGCTGCGGTTAATGAAGCGGCAAATTACCCGTGAAGAAATGGAAGACCTGGTAGGCGAAATCCGCATGCGTATGCCGCACATGTGTATACGTACAACGCTGATTGCTGGCTTTCCCGGGGAGACGAGAGATGATGTGGAAGAGCTTAAACTTTTTTTACAAAAAATGCGTTTCGACAGGGTGGGGATATTCACCTACAGTCACGAAGAAGGTACAAGTGCTCACAATTTAGTGGATGATGTGCCTGCAGCCGAAAAGGAAGAAAGGGCGCAGGAAATTATGGAAGTGCAGCAGGAAATAAGCCTTGAAAAAAACCAGGAAAAAGTGGGTAAAACTTTTAAGGTAATGATTGATAAAAGGGAAGCAGGCAGGTATATTGGCCGTACCGAGTTTGATAGTGTAGAGGTGGATAACGAGGTAATTATTGCATCAAAAAAGAAACTGGCCATTGGTGAATTTGTGCAGGTAAAAATAACCAGGGCTTTCGATTATGACATCGAAGGAGAAGTGGTGGGGTAAAATGGGGTGGATTTTATTTTCGGGAATATAAATTAAAAGCAATGCCTTACCAATGGTTTGATATGTAGGTGCTCTTCCTGGCCATCAATGGTCCAAGTATCGCCGCCAGGCTCTGCACGCTGCTGAGCGCGCCTTGCAT
>JANPNY010000107.1:0-11512 GCA_031427745.1 Chitinophagaceae bacterium
CAGGGCGTAATTCTTTTTATTTTTAAATGAAGAAGGAAAGTAAAAAAGATCGAGAGCATTGGTTAAATTTTCCAGCGTATTGTGAAAATAGGCGGCTTCTTCTGCATCCCGTAATATGACAATATGATTGAGCTGGCTGGTAGCAGGATGGGCAAAAACTGCTGCAACAACAAAACCAACAGCACTGCCCTGCAAGCCGGCAAGATGGATCTGAGCTGGTGTAGACATTGTGATTCCATCCACTATTTTAAAACAGCGGGGGTCGTTTGCGTATCCATTCATCAACACTTCTAAATTCATCCGTTGCGCAAAGATAGGAGAAGAAAAAAGTAAATACTGCATCTTTGCAACACTTAACAACTTAACAAAGTGCTAAACATCGGAGCATACTATCTTTAAAAATATTTACATTCGGGTTAAAAATGGCAGCAGCCGTTCTGTTATAATTTCAATCTATGAAAAACATCGTTCCTTGTATCCTTCTTTTTTTTATTCAATTAACTTTTTTTACTAGTGTTGCACAGGAGGTAAAACCTGTTTTATTTGCTAATGGCAATTTTAAAACCAATACCAATATTGCCAATGGGTTATTTAAATATGAAGATATCCGTTTAGCCAGGTATAATGATGTGTATTATGTGCTGGTTCAATTTAGCAACTTACCCTCCGCTTCCACCAAACAGCGCCTGCAACAGGAAGGGATTTTACTGGATGTGTATTTGCCCGGAAATGCTTACCTGGCAACCATCAAAAATAATTTTGATTTTAAAAAAGCAAAATCTTTTCAGCTTTCTGCAATAAACTCCGTTCCGGCTTTTTATAAAATCGATCAAAAATTAATTGAGTTTAAGGAGCCCGCCGACAAAGAACAGACGTATAAAATGGCAGTAACCTTTTATCAATCTGTTGATAAAAAAATGGTGAGGGCTGCCTTGCAGCAACTGGGCGCTATAATTGTAAACACCAGGTTTGATGACGGTAACAGTATTTTTATACAGGTAAATACCAGCATCGTTGATGCCATTGCATCGCTACCGTTTGTAAGCAGCATTTCCTTAGAAACGTTAAAAGACAAAACGCTTAATTACAATGATATTGCAGCACACGGTATCAGCGGCCTCAATGCCCTGAATGGTAAAAACCTGAATGGTAAAAATGTAGCGATTGGTGTGGGTGATAATTCCGATATATCTACTCATATTGATTTTGCAGGCAGGCTGATTAACAGAACTTCTACCACACCCGAAAACCACGGCACACATACCTCGGGCACTACAGCAGGCGCAGGTATCATCAATGTTAAAAATCATGGAATGGCTCCAAGAGCTACCATTATCAGCCAGTATTTTAGCGATATCATTGTAAATACACCCGCCTATATTACAGACTACAATATGGTGCTTAGCAACAATTCGTACCATGCTGCTGAAACAGGTTGTGCCGGCGAAGGCCAGTACAATGTGCTAAGCATTTTCGCTGATAAGCAACTTGCGCAAAACAAAGAAGTGTTGCACGTTTTTGCTGCGGGTAATGATGGCGCCAATACATGCACCCCCTATCCTGCAAGTTTTGGCACCATTAAATCTGGCTGGCAAACTGCAAAAAATGTATTGACCGTAGGCGCTATAAAAACGCAGGATTATACAAATGCCTCTTTCAGCAGTCGGGGCCCGGTAAAAGATGGCAGAATTAAACCCGAAATTACCAGCGGTGGCTTAAATGTTTTATCTACCAATGTGTACAATAATTATGGATATAACACCGGTACCAGCATGGCATGCCCTGCTGTAACAGGTTCCATTGCTTTAATGTACGAACGCTACCGACAGTTGAATAGCGGTGCCAACCCAAGTGCAGCCTTGATGAAGGCATTGGTATGCAATACCGCCGAAGACCTTGGGAATGCAGGTCCAGATTATACTTTTGGCTTTGGCATGCTCAATGCAAGGCGGGCGGTAGAAGCCATTGAAAACAACCGTTATATTACCAGCACTGTCACCAACAATAACATTACCAATCATACCATTTCTGTTCCCGCCAATACAAAAAAGTTGAAGATTATGTTGTATTGGGCAGATTCCGCCGCAGCAGTAAACGCCGGCAGTGCCCTGGTTAACGACCTCGACTTAATAGTGGTGGAACCAACTGCTACCGTACACCGGCCATTAATTTTAAATGCGGCACCTGCCAATGTAAATAATGTTGCTATTGAAGGACAGGACCACACCAATAATATAGAACAGGTGGTGATTGATAACCCTCCCGCCGGCATGTATACCATTAATATTTATGGATATACCATTCCCTTTGGCAGCCAGGATTATGTAATCAGTTACGAAATTGTTCAGGCAGGCGTAACGGTTGAATATCCTTTTGGGGGAGAAACGCTGGTGCCGGGAGAAACTGAAACCATCCGCTGGAATGCAGCAGGAGATGATGCCAATACATTTACCATCGAATACTCCACCGACAATGGCAACAACTGGACTGTGATTAACAACAGTGTTGCGGCTAGCGCCCGGCTGTATAACTGGATTGTACCTAAAACTGTTACAAACAATGCTTTGATACGAGTGAGCAGGAATAGTTCGCCCTTAACAGATAAATCTGATTTTAATTTTACGGTACTGGGACAACCGGTTGTGTCCGGCACCAATGTTTGCGAAGGCGCAGTACAGTTAGATTGGGAAGCTATTTCAAGTGCTACTTCTTATAACATTGTTCAACTGGTGAATGATACCATGCAGATAGTGGGAAATACTACCTCTAATTCTTTTGTACTAACGGGGCTTAGTAAAAACAAAACTTACTGGATGGGCGTTGCCGCAAAAAATGGCACAGTTCAGGGCCGACGTTCGGTCTCATTGCAAGTTCAACCTAATAGCGGGGCTTGTACCTTGGCCATATTTAATAACGACATAAAAGTGGATACCATCCTGGAGCCAGCTACAGCAAGGCAGTTTTTTGCCAATGCAGCCAATGCTACGAAACCGGTAAAAATTTCGATTAAAAACCAAAGCAATGTTGCAGTTAGCGGACCATTTGATGCATCCTACAGTTATACGGGAGGAGCCACCGTTACTGAAACCATTAATAGCACTATTGCTGCAGGTGGCACTTTCACCTACACGTTTAGCGGCACATACCCACAACCTGCAGCAGGGTATCGATACGATTTTAAGGCATGGGTAACAAAAGCTGCTGATGTAAACCACCAGAATGACACGGCTTATAAAACAGTGCAAAACATCAACAACGATGCAATTACGGTTACACCACTTGTTGAAAATTTTGAAGCCATGTCGGCTGTTGAAATACGGCAAAACGAAATGGCCATCGGAGGTAATAAGTACCTCGACTTTTCTACCAACACATCCAGGGGCAGGGCCAGAACGCTGGTGAACAGTGGCTTTGCTTTAAGCGGCAACCAGGCGCTTACGCTTGACCAGACGCCGTTCAATGTAATAACATCTACAGACAGTGCTATATTTAATTACAACCTGTCGTTGCTAAACAGCAACCAGTTGCGCTTCGATTTTTATTATAAAAACCATGGGCAGGCCAATAATCCCGGCAATAAAGTTTGGATACGTGGCAGCGAAAACAATAACTGGATTGAGGCATATGATCTTTTTCAAAACCAGGCAGATCTTGGGGAGTGGAAAAAAGGTTTAATCAATATCAATGACCTATTGGCTACAGCATTACCGGCACAGAATTTAACCGCCACTTTTCAAATTAAACTGGGCCAGGAAGGCAATACATCTGCCAATAACCCCAACCCCGTTACTGATATTGACGATGGTTATACATTTGATAACATGGTGCTTAACAAAGCGGTAAATGATGTGTCTGTATTAAAGATTAATTCGCCTGATAAAAATGGTTGTTCCTTAAGCAGCAACAGTGCCATCGGTATCAACATAAAAAACTATAACAATGCCATTCTTAGCAATTTGCTGGTGAGTTACCAGGTAAATAATGGCAGTATTGTTACAGAAAATATTCCGTCCATTGCGGCCAATCAATCATTGAATTATTCTTTTAACCAGTTATACGATTTTTCGGCCTACACCAGTTTTAATATCAATGTATGGGTAAAATATCCGGGTGATAGCTATGCCGCCAATGATAGTATCCTCAATTATATTATTTACAACAGCCCGGTAATTGACAGCTTTCCTTACCTGCAGACATTTGAGAATGACAATGGTTTCTTTTTTACCAATGGCACCAGCAGCAGCTGGCAGTGGGGCACACCTGCAAAGGCTTTAATTAATAAAGCGCCCAATGGCAGCAAGGCCTGGGTTACCAATCTCTCGGGTAATTATACCGATAATGAAACCTCTTATTTAGTTTCTCCCTGCTTTGATATCAGCAGCCTAACGCATCCTGTTTTATCTTTTAGCCATGTAATTGATATAGAGTTGGGCTATGATTACACCTGGGTAGAATATACCATCGACGGCAAAACCTGGCAAAAATTAGGCGCTGTAAATAGTGGCTCCAATTGGTACGATAACGCACCTGCAAATAACTGGCGGGCATCTAATGCAAAATGGCATGTGGCCAGTATTGATTTACCGGTAACCGGCAGCAACATTCGCTTTCGTTTTGTGCTTAGCAGCGATGTTGGCGTAACACAGGAAGGCATAGGTATTGATGATGTACGGGTGCATGAGAAATCTGTGATTGCCGGCAGCGGAGGCACAGTTTATCCCGGCACGGCTACAGGCGGATGGACGAATAATTGGGTACCTTTTACTTTCGGCAGCATATCTCCCGGGCCATTGTACAGCATTGCAGAAATAAACTCATACGGACAAAACCTTGGCACCGTTACTATACAGCCCTATTTAAACTATCCCGGTCCAATAAGAAATACCGGCAACCAATATTACCTCAACAGGAATTTTGTTATTCAATCTACCATTCCGCCAACGGGAAACCTGGGGGTAAGGTTGTATTTTACAGATGATGATGTGAATGCATTAATTAAAGCATCCGGCTGTTTAAACTGTGCAAAGCTTTTTAATGCCTACGAATTGGGTGTTACCAAATACAGCGGCAACCCTGCTGAAGATAACGAAACCCTGGATGATAATTTCAGCGGCTTTTACCAGTTTATTTCACCGTCCAATACCCATATTTATCCGCATGGAAATGGTTATTATGCAGAATTTACCGTAAATGGGTTTAGTGAGTTTTGGCTGGGCAAGGATTTAATTACACCGGCATCAAATTCAGTTTGTGCGGCAACAACCATCCCCTATTCCGTTCCCACAGGTGCTGGCACCTACCAATGGCAGGAGAATAGCGGCACCGGTTATACAAACATTATTAATGATGCCGGTTTTGCAGGTGCCACCACCAATACGTTGCAATTAATTAACCCGCCCGGTAACAAAACCGGTTATAAATACCGCTGCACAATAGATGGTGCCAATAGTGCAGAAAACATACTCCGGTTTAGAAATCTTTGGACAGGAGCTTTTACCACCGATTGGTTTACTGCAACCAACTGGAGTTGTGGCACAGTGCCGGATCAATATACAGATGTGATCATTCCGGCAGGCCAACCAAGATACCCCGTGATTAGTTCTAGTACCAGTATCAGGAGCATTAAAGTTTTAAATAGCGCCACCGTTACTATACCGGTTGGCGTTGTGTTGGATATTAAAGGGAAGTAAGAAGGATAAAATAAAAAAGGTATAGCCAACTTTATAACTGCTGTAAAGATCTTAGCGTTTAAACCAACAAACTATTGGATATCTCTATTTAACAGTATTATAAGAATACATTCAAATATTTTAAGCGGCATTATTATTTGTAACATTGTACAAACAAAAACACATGGCATTACAACCCTGGCGCACCGGCCACGTAATAAAAATAGCAGATGAAACTGCAGACACCAAACGATTCTGGATTCAGGTTCCGGAACTGGAACAATTTGATTTTATCCCGGGGCAGTTTGTAACGCTTGATTTACCCATTCATGAAAAAGTAAACAAGCGCTGGCGCAGCTACTCTATCGCTTCCTGGCCGGATGGCACCAATGTGTTTGAGCTGGTGATTGTTTTGGATACAGAAGGAGTTGGCACCAATTATCTTTTTAATGAAATAAAAGAAGGCGATACATTAACCCTGAGAGGCCCGCAGGGGATTTTCACTTTAAGGGAACCATTGGACGAAGACCTGGTGTTAATATGCACCGGTACAGGTATTGCGCCATTCAGAAGCATGATACATCATATAAAAAAACAACAGATAGCTCATAAAAATATTTACCTAGTTTTTGGTTGTCGTACACAAAGCACCCTGTTGTATTACAAAGAGCTGGTTCAATTACAACAGGAGTTGCCCGGGTTTAATTACATCCCGGTTTTATCAAGAGAACAATGGCAGGGAAAAACCGGTTATGTGCACCAGGTTTACCAGGATATTTGTGCAGACAAAAGACCAGCCTATTTTTATTTGTGTGGATGGAAAGGAATGTTGGATGATGCGAAAAGAAAACTACTGGAAATGGGGTATGATAAAAAGGTAATTCACCTGGAAATATATGGATAGTTTTTAAACATAACACCGGTTAACTGTAATGATCCATATCATTATAGC
The DNA here is from genome assembly GCA_031427745.1 of Chitinophagaceae bacterium. GTDB lineage: Bacteria > Bacteroidota > Bacteroidia > Chitinophagales > Chitinophagaceae > Ferruginibacter. The sequence goes on from JANPNY010000107.1 coordinate 6,622, forward strand.
ACATGACCAATCCATGTTTTGCAAGGCACATTTAATTCTCATTTTTTCGCTACCTTGTCGCCATAAAAATTATCTCATACAATTGAAATTCTTATGGGAGCATCTTCGATGATTGTTTTGATTTTAGCTGCACTTGCGTTTTCTGGCATTGCCATTCTTATAGCTAAAATAGTTACCACTGGTACTACCAATCCACAAAAAGGAGAACCATACGAATGTGGCATTCCCACTACTGGTAAAACATGGGTACAGTTAAACGTAGGTTATTATTTATTTGCATTGATATTTTTAATTTTTGATGTGGAACTGGTGTTCCTTTACCCATGGGCAGTGGTAGCAAAAAAAGTTGGATGGATGGCTTTTATTGAAATTATTATTTTCTTTTTTATACTTTTTATGGGATTTTTATATGCACATAAAAAGGGTGCTTTAAAGTGGATTTAACAGCCCACCCGGTGTAGCCAAAGCGGAGGAGGTAGGTAGGAGTAAGCTGTAACAAAATATTTTTTTAGCTTGAATTCATTTCGTTTAAACATATTGGTAATTACAAAATGAGTAATGAAATAAATAATTCGCAGGCCTCCAAAGCCCCGGCAGCTGGCAGTTTGGAAGCTTCATTTCCCGGGCAAATACACGAAACGCCGGGAGGTGGTATTGTATTAAGTAAGCTGGATGATGTTATCAACTGGGCCCGGTCTAATTCGTTGTGGCCATTAACTTTTGCAACCAGTTGTTGCGGCATTGAATACATGGCCGTTGCAGGTGCCAAATATGATTTTTCCCGCTTTGGTTTTGAAGTGGCAAGAGCATCTCCAAGGCAGGCCGATGTAATTATTATTGCCGGAACTATCGTAAACAAAATGGCCCCGGTTTTAAAAAGATTATACGACCAGATGGCCGATCCCAAATATGTAATTGCCATGGGGGCATGCGCCATCAGCGGCGGACCATTTTTTTACAATACCTATTCTGTTGTTAAAGGAGCCGACCATGTAATACCGGTTGATGTTTATGTAGCCGGTTGCCCGCCAAGGCCGGAAGCCTTGTTACATGCATTGATAAGTTTACAGCAAAAAATAAAAAGCGGATTAACGAGAGAACAAATACAGGTTCCAAAACCTGCATCCGGAGGTGATTTGTTGAATCAAATAAAATAGACAAGCATTAAATGACGAGTGAAGAATTAAAAATAACGATTACTGAATTACTTCCAACTGCTGCATATGAAGAAGGGGGTGAATGGCTTACGATAAACATTGAGCCAACAGATTGGTCGCTATTTGCACAACAATTGCATACCAATGAATCCTTGTATTTTGATTATCTTTTTTGTGTTACCTGCATCGATTGGAAGACACATTTAACCATGGTGTATCACCTTTCGTCTACAAAATTCAGACACAATATTGTGGTTAAATCAAAACTGGATAAAGTAAATCCGGTAATAGAAACAGTTTGCAGTATTTGGCGTACTGCCAACTTTCACGAACGAGAAGTGTATGAAATGTTTGGCGTTCATTTCAATAACCATCCTGATTTACGGTTACTGATTTTGCCGGATGGATGGGAAGGAAAGAACCCATTGCTAAAAGACTTTGAAGACCCGATAAATATGATTAAGCTATAGAGACAATTTGAAAGAGAATAGAATAAAGAATTAGCATTTTTTAATAACAAAAAATAAGTAGTCTCCCTTTTGGGGATAGGCCAAATGGTTGAAGAAATAGGCACAACAACTGAAGGTGATTTAATCATCAACGTAGGACCACAACATCCCGCCACCCATGGTGTGTTGCATTTGCTGATTACGCTAAATGGTGAGACGATTAAAAAGGTAGAACCACATCTTGGATATATCCATCGCTCCATTGAAAAAATGTGTGAGAGTTTAACCTACCGCCAGTTTATTTATGTTACCAGCCGGATGGATTATCTTTCTTCGCACATCAACAACCACGCCTGTGCCCTTTGTGTTGAAAAGGGTTTGCAGATAGAGGTTCCTTCCAGGGCAAAAGTGATAAGAATTTTGCTGGACGAATTAACAAGAATTGCATCGCATGAATTATGGTGGGGAGCCATGGCAATGGATTTGGGTGCCTTTACACCTTTCTTTCACGCCTTTAGGGAAAGGGAAGCCATTAACGAAATTATGGAAGAAACCTGCGGCGCAAGGCTAACGATGAACTACATTGTTCCCGGTGGCCTGATGCAGGATATTCATCCTAACTTTCAGAAAAAGGTTAAAGAATTTATCAGTTTATATAAATTAAAAATCGGCGAATACGCAGAGCTGGTTACCGGCAATATCATCTTTCAAAACCGCATGAAAGGCGTTGGTTATTTATCTCCTGAAGATGCCGTTTCCTTCGGCTGCAGTGGTCCAACTGCAAGAGGCAGCGGCGTAAGTTCCGACATAAGAAAACTGTATCCTTATGATGGATACGATAACCTGCAATTTGATGAAGTACTGGAAACTGCGGGAGACTCTTTTGCACGCTACATGGTGCGGATAAGAGAGATGAATGAATCGATAAAAATAATAGAACAGTTAATAGATATTATTCCCGATGGCGATTTTGTTGCCAAAACAAAAGTGGTATTAAAATTACCCAAAGGAGAATTCTATACAAGGGTAGAAACAGCCCGTGGTGAGCTGGGAGTATTTATTGTGAGCGAAGGCGGTACAACGCCGTACCGTATTAAATTCCGTTCGCCCGGATTTTCCAATTTATCTGCACTCGACCACATGGCAAGAGGCAGTAAGCTGGGAGACCTGGTAGCCATAATGGGTACACTGGATTTAGTGATACCGGATATCGATAGGTAACAGACCATTCCCTAAAGAAAGATAAAGCAGGGCTCAAAAATTGGAAGCGTTAACTCAAATAAAACAGAAGATCTTTTAAAAAAATTAAAAACAAATGAAGTTCGTAGCATCAAGACTTTCGAGGGGCAACAAAATTTTTCCGGAAGAAATTTATATTGAGGAAACGGGTATAAAATTGAGGCAGCCGGGGATTTTTAGTGGCAAAACGCAGTTTATTTCTTATGAACATATTTCATCGGTTGAGATTGATTCACCACTGGTTGGATTCTCCACTTTGAAATTTTTTCATGCAGGTAAAGAAGTAACTGCACATGGATTTACAAAAGATGATGCAGCGCAAATTGAAGTTGCTATTGATGAAGGAAGAAAAAAAATTAGAAATAAATAGAGATGACGATTTGTTGGGAAAAGTTCAATAAAGAAAGAATAGCAGCATAAGTTCACAACGAAGTTGACAGCAGCAAACAGCTTAGTAACAAAAAAAATAAATCATTTTGTGGAGTTTCAGTAAAATAGCAAACGTAATACATGAATGGTTGAACCAAACCTTTAACCCTACCCTTGCAACTGTTTTTGAAATGGTGATAGTAGGCGTTTGTGCCATTGGATTGTTTGCCGTATTAGGATTGGTGCTGGTGCTTATGGAAAGACGAGTTGCTGCGTGGATTCAAATACGCCTTGGACCAAACCGTGTAGGGCCAAATGGGATGATGCAATCCATGGCAGACACGGTGAAATTGTTGGTGAAAGAAGGATTGACACCATCGGGTGCTGATAAATTTTTATTTAATCTTGCTCCTTACATAGCCATGATGGTGGCGATGCTGCTGCTGGCCCCCATTGCATTTGCAAAAGATTTACAGATGTGGGATATGAACATTGGCGTGTTGTATGTATCAGCAATTTCGTCTGTTTCTGTCATTGGAATTTTAATGGCCGGCTGGGCAAGTAATAATAAATATTCGTTGATGGGAGCCATGCGCAGCGGAGCACAAATTGTGAGCTACGAGTTATCTGCCGGGCTTTCTATATTGGCCATTGTTGTATTAACAGGTAGTTTAAATTTAAATGAAATTGTTTTGTCTCAGGCAGATGGATGGTGGATATTTAAGGGTCATATTCCGGTGATGATTGCATTTTTGGTATTTATAATTGCCGTTACTGCAGAAACCAACCGGGCACCTTTTGATTTGGCAGAAGCAGAAAGTGAGCTCACAGCAGGCTTTCATACAGAATATTCAGGAATGAAATTCGCCTTATTTTTTCTGGCAGAATATATTAATGTGTTTATTGTTTGCGCCATCGGAGCCACCATATTTTTAGGAGGCTGGATGCCTTTTCACATTGGCCACTGGGCGTCATTTAATCATGTAATGGATTATATCCCTTCCAGTTTGTGGTTCTTTGGAAAAACTTTTTTCATGATATTTTTAATCATGTGGTTCAGGTGGACATTCCCGAGATTGCGAATTGACCAGTTATTAAATTTAGAATGGAAATATCTTTTGCCAATCAGCATGTTTAATATTTTACTGGTAACAGCAATGGCGATTTTGGGTTGGCATTTTTAGCCACATCTCCTAAATCGGGGATTGGGCAAGCGTAAAAGAATTATTGAACGAACAATAATGGAACTGTAAAAAATTAATCTTTAAATAAATCCCTTTAGGGGGCGGGACTTATGTTTATAACACAATACATAAAAGATATTTTTGGGGCTTTAAAATCACTGGCAGTTGGTCTCAGGCGAACAGGTTATTATTTTACGCACCACAAAGAAATCATCACCGAGCAATATCCTGATAACCGGGATACACTGGTGATGGCTGAAAGATTTAAAGGTGAAGTGGTAATGCCGCATGATGAAAACAATGAGCATCGCTGCACCGGCTGTACGGCTTGCGAACTGGCTTGCCCTAACGGAACCATTAAAGTAATTACCCAGTTCGACATTACGCCGGAAGGCAAAAAGAAAAAAGCAATTGATAAACTAGTGTATCACCTGGAACTGTGTACCATGTGTAATCTATGTATTGTGGCTTGTCCGTCGGATGCAATTGTAAT